>NZ_JBSZCP010000006.1:0-15338 GCF_054166785.1 Cyanobacterium sp. | reverse complement strand
TTGGATGGAAAGATGTAAAAATTTGGTCAAAAACTTTGAAAGAACCTTATTCAACTCCACCCAAAAAGTTAACTTATGTTTTATTCGATTACTTTTAAAAAGACTCACTGCTTCCTGAGATACCAAATGGGTTCTATAGGGATTGAAAGGGAATAAGAAAACCTGAACACCCCCATCATGCCAATAGTCAATGTTGAAATAAGAAAATACCTTCTATAAGTCCTATTGGCTTACCATATGGCTTCTAGGGTTATAATAGCTATAGTGCCGTAGTTCAAGTTTTAGTGACCTCTGTTCTATGAAAGTTTGGAGTAGTTTACTTTTAGTTAAAAGTTTGCTTTCTGCTCCTGCTAACTGATTGTCCCGATGCTGTCTATCTTCGGATAGAGAAAATAAGAGCACTCTCAGCAACAAGGATGCAGGTATCCTGTTCCAGCGGTTAGCAAACCACTTCCGAGCAAGGAGGAGTTCTTTTAGAGAATTGAAAGCGAGTCTCTCCGTCTGCCTTGACGACACTAATCTGTTATCACGTCATTTATTTTGTTAAGACGACACTAATGTGTTACCGATGACAAATAATTTGTTAATGTACATTTCCTCTCTTACCCTTTAAACATTTTTTAGGATGCGGACGGAGAGACTCGAACTCTCACATCAGAGATACTAGAACCTAAATCTAGCGCGTCTACCAATTCCGCCACGTCCGCTTTAAACAAGACCAAAGACTATGATAACATAAGCTAAATAAAAATTCAAGGATAAATTACTGAAAAGTACCAAAACGCATTTGTGTGAGGGCTTTTTGGGTTTTACTATCGAGGGAATTAAATAAAAATCGCCCTTGAGACTTATTACGAGAGCGATGATTACGTTTTTCTATTTTTTGGGTCAAATCAATTTCTTTAGACAACACCTGAGCAGACATCCATTCTGCCCCGTAACCAACTACAGTGTGCCGTTGGGCTTGGTCTGAGGTAGCCACTACAATTCTGGTGCTAGTATCTGGGTTTTTACGGCGAAAAGAAGCACAATATTTTTCAATGTAGGTATCTGCTGTTTCGTCATAAGATGTATAGTGTACCCAGAGGCGATCGCTATATTTTTCCCTATAGCTTGGAGTTTTTTGATAATGGGCATCAAATACTACCTTTGTTTCTAGTGCCTTATAACCACTATAATTAACAAGGGTATCAAGTAAAGACTGTCGAGCATATTCTAAGCCATTCTTATCCCTCATTTTCTTAAGAGAATTCCAAGCTCCGATGATGTTGTAACCATCTACCAGCAAAATAATTTGAGAAGTAGTAGAAACCATTTTCCTGCATATATCCTTATTCTATGGGTTTATCTGTCTTGATGTCATAATGTTAAATTTTAGCAAAATTTTATAATTGTCGGTGTATAAATCTTGACAAGAGAACGAATAACCTATGTCGCCTAAAAGTAGAGACGTATTATGGTACGCCCCTACCCACCATCAGCTTTATGATTAAAGCCTAATCCCTAATATTTACCCATCTAAATACCAATGACATATTTTCTCCACTCATGATTGAGGTTATTTTTGGTACATTTAACAATTTCAAAATGTAAACTGCTATAGGGTTTTCGAGGTTGCGTTAATAGGGGCATTTCTGCCTCCTTGGGGGTTCGATTTCCCTTGCGAATGTTGCATCTGACACAAGCAGTAACCAAATTTTCCCAAGTATCAGGTCCTTTCCTAGAACGAGGAATAACATGATCTAATGTTAATTTTTCCCCTTTATAGCTACAATATTGGCAGGTATGCCGATCGCGCTCTAACACATTTTTTCTAGTTAAAGGAATCTCTTTATAAGGAACTTTGACATAATACCGTAACCTAATCACCGAGGGTAACGGGAATGTCTGACAAATAAATGTTCCATCATGCTCTAACTGTTCCGCCTTGCCTTTTATTAACAGAATTACCGCTCTTTTCCAACTGGTGATATTTAGCGGTTCATAGGAGGCATTTAAAACTAAAACCTTACCCATAAACGTCTTTTTCCAAGGATTTATTGCTGATAATAGCACAAACAATATATTAGTTGCAGAAATTAGAGCCATAAAAGCCCACGAGCAAAATGTTTCAGACAAACATAAAACATAGTTTTTGACAAAAAAAAGAGTATTACACTTGATACTTTCCGCCCTTACTAGGATCTGTCCAATCACATACATAACCTTGGGTTTCAGGGACAAATTGATTCCAAGGAATAGGATTTATAGGAACATCACTCGAATAAACAATATCAAATAGCCCATCCCCTCTAACCTGCCCAATGCGCACCGTTTTAGAAATATGATGATTAGGGTGCATAGTAACTTTACCATGGGGAGCATTCAACTTTTGCCCGATCGCACTTACCCTAACAGCATCTAAATCGATCTCCGTACCTGCTTTTTCCACCGCTTGTTTCCACAGATATACCATCACATAAGCCGATTCCATGGGGTCATTTGTCACCCTATTAGCCCCATACTCAGCCCTAAAACTATTAACAAATCTAACATTTTCTGGGGTTTCCACCGTTTGAAAATAGTTCCATGCCGCATAATGTCCCCTCAAATACTCCACCCCAATTTGCCTTACCTCCTCCTCCGCAATGCTCACCGACATCACAGGATATTTATCAGGAGTTAACCCCTGTGCTTGAATCTGTTTGAAAAAAGCCACATTACTATCACCATTGAGACTATTAAAAATAATTCCCCCCTGGGGTAAGGTTTCCTTGATTTTTAAAATAATGGAACTAACCCGAATATTTCCTAGGGGTAAATAATTCTCCCCCACAGTTTTTCCACCCAAAGCATCAAGCTGTTGTTTAATAATAGTATTAGCCGTGCGAGGGAACACATAATCAGAACCAACCAAAAAAAACTTATCCCCTTTATTCCTCAACAACCACTCCACCGCCGGTTCAATTTGTTGATTAGGAGTCGCCCCCGTATAAAAAATATTTCGAGAACATTCTTGCCCCTCATACTGCACAGGATACCAGAGCATATGATTATGGGATTCAAAGATAGGTAAAACCGCCTGACGACTAGCAGAAGTCCAACAACCAAACACCGTTACCACTTGATCTCTATTAATTAGTTTAATCGCCTTATCCTTAAAAGTTCCCCAGTCAGAAGCCCCATCTTCAATGATAGGTACAATTTGTTTACCTAACACCCCACCCCTCTCATTAATTTCCTTGATGGCTAATAACTCAGCCTCCACTACGGCCGTTTCACTAATAGCCATGGTGCCACTGAGAGAATGCAAAATTCCGACTTTAATGGTGTGAGGATCAACTGATGTTATCTTTCTGGGGGTATTATTATCACAGGCTTTAAGTAAAAAACTTGCAACCAGTGCGGAACCGCCATAGAATAAAATTTTCCTTCGACTATGCAAATATTTAACTATGGCTGAACCCATTACTTTTTATCAGTGGTGATTTTTAATATAGTTCCCTAATCAAAATGATAATCTAACTTTTCTTGACCTGTTTTTATCAAAATTCCTCCATCGGACCATGAAAATATTAAAATTAACTTGTACCTATCCGCATTATTAAAAAAATTTTAAAAAATGAGTGAAGTTATTGATCAAAAAGTGAGCGATCGCATTTGTAAACATATGAACGACGATCATCAAGATGCCATAATTCTTTATGCCCAAGCCTTTGCAAACATCCAAAATGTAGAAAGTGCCACCATGATTTCCATTGACCACGAAGGAATGAATATTGCGGTGAATAATGACCCCCAAAACCCAGTCAGAATAGCATTTGATCACACCTTAACCGATGCCAAAGACGCTCACCATACCCTCGTTGAGATGATCAAAACCGCTAAAACAAAATCTTAATTCACCGTAATAATTAGGGGCTGATGAAAAACTGGAGTAGTCAGGGTGAGCCATCGGCAAAAGGCAAGAATGTTGAAAGTATTATCTTGAGCCATTTTTTTGATAATTACCTATGGTCTGATGTCTAGGGCTTTGATACCTCTACCTTCTGATTTCTTCAGCAAACCCTAATTAAATAAAAACACCAATAAGGAATTAAAGTGTTATAATAACTTCAGACAGAGATTAAAGTATCGGTTTAAAGATTTTGTTTAAGATATTCCCGAATTTTCGAGTTTTACACAGGCAGTCTTCTCTCCGAATATTACAGATCCTACCATAAGCAAAAAATACTGGAGAAAAGACAATTATGTCAATATATGTAGGCAACCTTTCCTATGACGTTACCGAAGCTCACCTTACCTCTGCATTTGCAGACTTCGGAGCAGTAAAAAGAGTATATTTACCCACTGACCGTGAAACTGGTCGTATGCGTGGTTTTGGTTTCGTAGAAATGGATACCGAAGCTGAAGAAAACGCAGCCATTGAAGCCCTAGACGGTGCAGAATGGATGGGGCGTGATATGAAGGTTAATAAAGCTAAACCCCGTGAGAACAATAACCGTTCTTCCTACGGTGGCGGTGGCAACAGAAATGGTGGAAATCGTTTCTCTCGTAGTCACTAAAACCGTCCCTAAGGTTTAAAAAACTGAATCCTCATCTAAAACTAGGTGGGGATTTTTTTTTGAAAATTTAACCATTCTCTCAACATTTCCTTACAAACACCCCAAACTTGAGATAAAAATAAGGAAATTTGGACATATTTAACCCAAAATCAAAAAGGTTTGTTAACCTAAAAGCAAGGAAGAATTTGCACCTACTAACAAAACGTATGTATTACGACAGATATTATCCACTATGGTTAAAAAAATATCACTTCTCAATGCCATTTTCTGTGAAATTCATTACAATATCTGAAAGATTTAACCGAAAAAACTTGTTTAACAATCAAGAGTAAAAGCGAATGACTTTATTTCAAAGTCTCGTGACAATTGATCTTTGATAAGGGTAATTAAGCACTTAGTGCAAAAAATGTGAGGATAATTTATATCACCCACCCCCTTAAATATTTCCGAGAAAGATTCACTCTGGATATGGAAATAGACTTCGATAAAACAAGATTTTTCTGTTGGAATTATACTCCTTAACAAAAATATTCGGTCTAGTTTTAGCTTGAGCTTCCACAGGTTTAATTCCGATGGGGATAATGGCAAAACTAAGTCTGAGGTTAAGTTGGTTTTTCAAACGGAATTTGATTTTGATGGCAAACAAAGAGATGAAAGTAAACATCATCCGAGTTGATTTGTTTGAATTTACATGAAGATTTTGTCAAGAAACAGAATTACTTCAATAAATTATTTACAACTTTTTCACTATTAATCTTCAAGCATAAAAGGAATAAGAGGAAAACGGCATGACGCAGGCACAAGAAATTTTCGCAACTATTACCCCTACTGACGACATGGAAGCGCTTTTAGATTTGGAATCAACATCTAAGAGTAAGAATAAAGGTTCAATTTCTGTAGATACAGACTTAACGGAAATGATTTCTGAGGCAGATTCGGTGGGAGTTGTTGAAACCAATAAGAAAAAAGCGACTAAACTTGCTGCTGCTAACCGTCGTCGAACTCAAACCAAGAAAAAACCTTTTACGGAGGATTCCATCAGGGTTTATCTCCAAGAGATTGGACGCATCAGACTTTTAAGGGCAGAGGAAGAAATTGAGTTAGCCCGTCAGATTGCTGATTTACTTGATTTAGAGTATATCCGAGCCACTCAAATTGAGCATTTAGGACGTATCCCCAGTGATGAAGAGTGGGCCGTTGCCTGTGATATTCCCAATATGCGTCAGTTTAATCGTCGATTGCACATTGGCAGAAGGGCAAAGGATAAAATGGTTCAATCAAATTTACGTTTGGTGGTATCCATTGCCAAGAAGTACATGAATCGAGGGTTATCTTTCCAAGATTTGATTCAAGAAGGTTCACTGGGTTTGATTCGTGCCGCTGAAAAGTTTGACCATGAAAAGGGTTACAAATTCTCCACTTACGCCACATGGTGGATTCGCCAAGCTATTACCCGTGCGATCGCAGATCAATCCCGTACCATCCGTCTTCCCGTGCACCTCTACGAAACCATTTCACGGATTAAAAAGACTACTAAAATGCTTTCCCAAAAAATGGGCAGAAAACCCACGGAGGAAGAAATTGCGGAAGATATGGAAATGACCATTGAAAAACTTCGTTTCATCGCCAAGTCTGCGCAACTACCCATCTCTTTAGAAACTCCCATCGGTAAGGAAGAAGATTCTCGCCTAGGAGACTTTATCGAAGCTGATGGCGAAACCCCCGAAGATGAAGTATCTAAAAATCTATTACGGGAAGACCTAGAAAACGTCCTTGACTCCCTTAGCCCCCGTGAAAGGGATGTTCTCAGACTTCGTTATGGGTTAGATGATGGCAGAATGAAAACCCTAGAAGAAATCGGGCAAATATTTAACGTTACCCGTGAGCGCATCCGTCAAATTGAAGCTAAAGCATTACGCAAGTTGCGCCATCCGAACCGTAATAGTATCCTAAAAGAGTATATCCGTTAAAGGTAATCTCTCTTAATTTTCCCCCATCGTTGGTAAGTATGGGGGATTGTTTTCCTCTAAAAGTAAAAAAAATGACCAGAGAATCTGATAAAAATTGGCAAGAAAAACTAGAAGAAATTGAGGCTGAAATTTATGAGGCTACCCCTTTAAATCCTCCTAATAATACCCAAGGAAGTGTTATTCCTGTGGTCAGAGGATGGTTTACGGCTTTGCCCACGGGGGGTAAGGTTATCATTAGTTTGTTTGGGGTGATGTTGTTATTTTCCCTGATTAGTACGGTATTTTCTATCCTTAAATCTCTCCTCAGTATCCTTGTGATTGGGGTTGTTTTTTATATTGCCTATAAGTTCGTTAACAGTAATGGTAATGACTAAGAAAGCATTGATATGTGGCATTTCAGGGCAGGATGGGGCTTATTTGGCTCAACTGTTATTGTCCAAGGGGTATGAGGTGGCCGGGACTTCTCGGGATGCCCAGATGTCTTCTTTTACTAATTTAAGGCTTTTGGGCATAAAAGATAAGGTTCAGTTGGAGTCCATGGCACTCAATGATTTTCGGAGTGTGTTACAGATTTTGGTAAAAACTGAACCAGATGAGGTTTATAATCTGGCGGGACAAAGTTCGGTGGGTTTATCTTTTGAGTTGCCTGTGGAAACTTTAGAAAGTATTGCTACGGGTACATTAAATTTATTGGAAGCCATTCGTTTTACCCATCGCTCCATTAAGTTCTATAATGCTGGTTCTAGTGAGTGTTTTGGAGATATTGGAATCCATAGTGCCGATGAAAATACCCCTTTTCGCCCCCGAAGCCCCTATGGGGTGGCAAAGTCCACGGCTTTTTGGCAAGTAGCTAATTATCGAGAGGCTTATAATCTTTTTGCCTGTTCGGGAATTTTATTTAACCATGAGTCGCCGTTGCGTCCTCGTCGTTTTGTAACTCAAAAAATTATTGATCGGGTAATTGATATAGCCGAAGGTAGGGAGCAGTTTTTGTCTTTGGGAAATATTAATATTAGTCGAGATTGGGGGTGGGCCCCTGAGTATATACAGGCTATGTATTTAATGTTACAGTGCGATCGCCCCGAGGATTTTGTTATTGCCACAGGGGTTAGTTACAAGTTAGAGGATTTTGTGGCTTGTGCCTTTGATTATTTTGATTTAGATTGGCAAAAATATGTAGAGTGCGATCGCACCTTATTACGTCCCACGGATTTAGCTTTCAGTAAAGGCGACCCCCGTAAAGCAAAAGAGATATTAGGTTGGGAAGCAAAATATAAAATGCCCGATGTGGTTAAAGGAATGATTGATGCAAAAATAAAAAAATAGTAAAATCCTTGACAAAAAAAAATAAATAAGACATAATAATATATGTGGCAATTGCGGGTGTAGCTCAGTGGTAGAGCGTCACCTTGCCAAGGTGAATGTCGCGCGTTCGAATCGCGTCACCCGCTTAAAACGATTAATGAAATTTAAAAGCCTAGATCACTCTTGGCTTTTTTTGCTTCTAGCTGTAATTGGTTATCATCCATCTCACCGTAATCAGGATCTCCCACTTCAGCGTAAAACTGCTCATCGTAGGCTCTCGTCCTGACCACCACAGGCATAGGCACTGCATGACCTAGGACTAAAGCCTGTTGTTTTGAGTCTAATTTTGCCAACACCGAGCGCAACCCACTCGCCCCCGATACCCCTGTGAAAATAGCATCAATATCCTTGTCATCATTCAACAAACAAGTAACCCTTGTGCCAACCTGAGACATTACCTCATTGTCAATGCCCGAAGGACGTTGATCCACCACTAATAAGGTTACAAAGTATTTTCTCATCTCACGGGCGATCGTACCAAAGATAGTTTGATGGACAATTTTTGAATCCAAAAAGCGGTGGGCTTCTTCAATAGTAATTACCAGAGGATGGGGTTTATCCATCACATTTTTAGTTTGCAAAAAAGTTTCCGCCTTTTTCACATAAGCACGGTGAATCCTACGGGTAATCATATTCGTTACCAACATATAAGAAAGCATATTACCCTGAGAGCCAAATTCTACTACTACGTGCTTTCCAGAATCAAGAATAGCCAAAATTTCATCAATGTAGTTATGAGGACATACAGACTTCATATATTTAAGGGCTTCAAGTCTTTTGAGCTTCCTTTGTAGTGCCATAATAGACCCCTTATGCCCCTGTTTCTCGTTACAAAACATTTCTATATCCTCATTAGTCATATTAATGAGTTGATAAATCCAATTTCGTCCAAATTCCCCCGCCAAAATATTGGCATTATCTAAACTAGCATCCGATAAACCCAACTCCCGACTAATTAACCGTAAATCCTCAATCTCTATTTGGTCATAACTTAAAAATAAATCCCTTGAGTTTGGTACTCCTCGACGCTGGGTAGATTTAGGATCAAGGGTATAAATTTCTACCTCTTGGCGAAAAAGCTGTCGTAAACCCTTCACCGTATTTAACTGTTTGCCTTCGCTTACGGCTTCCCAACCATATTCAGAGTGCATATCAAACATCAAATTAACCGCCGCCCGTTTACGAATGATGCCAGAAATTATAAGTCTAGTTAAAAAAGATTTACCCGTCCCTGATTTGCCAAAAATACCATTACTACGCTCCACAAAACGATCTAAATCGATACAGATAGGCACTTCCATATCTAAGGGTTTACCGATGGCAAAGTTACGTTTATAAGGGTCATTTTCCCAACCAAATACCGAGCGAAAGTCTTTCTCCGTGGATTCATAAACCTGACTAAAGTGGCTAGGGATAGTTTTAACGGGCAGTAATTTTAATTGACTGTCAAATTCTCCAAAGGCATTTTTGATGGTGACAGTATCGGGGTTATTATCTTTTTCAATGCTGTTGTCAATGGTTAACATGAGCATGGGAGCAATTTCAATGGTGCCGTAGGTGTCACTACCCGCTAAGACTTCTCGCCAAAAGTCATCTTCTGGATCTGGGGGATGGGTAAAAATTCTGGGGGTGGATGTGCCGAGGGAAACATCGGTGAGGAGACAGAAAAATTTTGATCTGCTTCCTTGTACTACCAAAAATTTACCCACTCGCATCTCTTCTACGGATATATCAGGATGTAAGCGGACTTCTAATCCTTCACTTAATGATCCTTCAATAACTGATCCTAAAGGTTGATTCAATTTTTAAGTTCTCCCACAAGTCAATGTTGTCCACTATCTTAGCTTTTTGTTGGTAAATCTGATCTTAATTTGGGTCTAAGATTTTGTTTAATTATTAATGGGGTTGCCTCGAATGTCTGTCACCACAATATCCCATTGTCCGTTGTTAGCAGTTTCAAAAACAATTTTTTCACCGTTACTACTAATCATGGGATTTCTGATTTCTTTATTATTTTGGGGGATTAAAACTCTTTTTTGTTGGGTGGTGCGATCGTATAAATATAGTCCTGATTGTCCTTGTTTGACCACCATAAATACTAAATATCTGCCATCTTCGGAAATGGTGGGATTAGTGGCAATTTCATCGAAGGCATTTAAACCGGGTAAATCAATGAGTCGGCGGTTTCTGGCATCAAATAAATAAATATCTTGGGAGCCGTTGCGGTCTGAAGTAAATGTGATAAAATTTCCTGCTATGTGGGGATTTAGTTCTGAGTTACGACTGTTTAAACCCCTACCAGCATTGTCGAAGGGAAAATTGAGGGTGCGAGGATAGTTGCTACAACCGCCAATGGCTAATGCCAGCAGCATGGGAAGGAAAAAGATTCGTTTCACATTGATAGGGCTAGATTTAGCAACGTATATTATACGATAAAATAACGAGTGAATCTTAACTGGAATTGATTTATGGCTTTTTTTATCCCTGATGAATCTCTCCACAAAATGGGGGAAGAAATTTTAAATAATACTTGGCAAAGGTTTCCCTCTTTGGCAAAAAATCAAGTGGCGTTAACTTGGTTGGTATATGACGAGCCGATAATTGTTAATACTGGCGGTGCTTTGTCGGTGGATGAGTTTTGGAAACATCCTATTCGGGGTTATAGTTATCGGGGGGAAGAAAATCTTTATCCTGCTAGTGTGGTTAAACTTTTTTATTTGGTGGCGATTAAGGATTGGATGAAAACGGGGATGATTGAGAGTAGCCCTGAATTGGAAAGAGCCATTAGGGATATGATTGTGGATTCTAGTAATGATGCCACTAGCTTGGTGGTAGATTCTCTGACGGGTACTACATCGGGCCCTGAGTTAACCATCGCACCTTTTCAAACATGGGCATATCAGCGTAATATTATCAACCGTTATTATCAATCTTTAGGCTGGGAAGAATTACAAACCATTAATGTTAATCAAAAAACTTGGGGTGATGGTCCCTACGGTAGAGAGAGAATGTTTGTGGGGGAAAATCTCGAAAATCGTAATCGTTTAACCACCAGTGCGATCGCCCGATTGTTCCATAGTATCGTGGGGGGGGTAGCGGTATCCTCCGAAGCATCCCAAGAAATGATGGGTTTATTACAAAGGGATGTGAATCAAAAAACCCTTGCTCCCGATGAAGAAGAAAATCAAGTTAGTGGCTTTTTAGGTGAAGCATTGAGTACGGGCGATCGCCTTTGGTCAAAAGCAGGATGGACATCAAAAGTAAGGCTTGACAGTGCCTACATTGAAAAAAGTAACGGTAAGGCATACCATTTAACAGTATTCACCGAAGGGGGAGATAATAGCCAAAATCGTGATATATTACCCTTTATTTCCTCCCAAATCACCGAATTTATGGAACATTAATTAATTAACCTCAGTTCGGGATAAGAACTCTAAGTATGGTTAGGTTTCATGCTTCTGGTTGCAGGTTGCAGGTTTAAAATACGATCATATTTATTTTATCAAAGAAGTAAAAACTGGAAAATCAACGGAAATAGAGCTTTTGTAAATTCTTAACAAGGGGTTTAAACCCATTGCCCATTACTCATTACTCATTACTCATTACTCATTACCCATTGCCCATTGCCCATTACTCATTACCCATTACTCATTCCCCATTCCTTAATACAAAATGCAAACAATCGATTGGATAGTAGTCTTGTTATACCTCATCGCCACCATGGCCGTGGGAATCTACCTATCAAAAAAAGCCTCCAAAAGTTTAGAAGACTTCTTCGTATCTGGGCGCTCATTGCCTTGGTGGTTAGCAGGTACGAGTATGGCCGCCACCACCTTCTCTATCGATACCCCCCTCTACATTTGTGGAGTCGTTGCCACTAGGGGCATTGCAGGTAACTGGGAATGGTGGAGTTTTGGCTTTGCCCATGTGGTTTTAATTTATATTTTTGCCAGATTGTGGCGTAGGGCGGAAATTGTCACCGATGCAGAATTAACCGAAATCCGTTATGGGGGAAGAATGGCTGCCATTTTACGGGCAACAAAAGCCTTTCTGTTTGCTGTACCCATCAACTGTATCGGTATTGGTTACGCCATGCTGGCCATGGTTAAGGTGGTGGATGCTTTGCAACTATGGGAGAGTTTGGGCTTAAATGTGGGGGAAAATGGCAAGTTATGGAGCGTTATTTTTGTTAGCTTTTTCGTCCTCATTTATTCAGGATTTTCGGGGTTATGGGGAGTGGTAGTAACAGACTTTTTCCAATTTTTTCTTGCCCTAGCAGGGGCTTTGTTGGTGGCAGTTTTTGCGGTGAATGATGTGGGGGGTATTAGGGCGTTAGTTCCCCAAGTACAGGAGATTACAGACATCGATGTATTAGCTTTTATCCCCTTGGTACGGGGGGATGGATTTTTGGGGTGGCAATGGAGCGATTTTGCAGGAATTACCCTAACTACTTTTTCTGCTTATCTTTTTGTGCAATGGTGGAGTTTTCGCCGTAGTGATGGGGGTGGGGAATTTATCCAAAGATTAGTGGCAGCTAAGGATGAAGCGGAAGCGGAAAAAGCGGCATGGTTTTTTAATATCCTTAACTATATCGTCCGTACTTGGCCTTGGATTTTGGTGGCGTTGGCTGGATTGGTAATTTATCCTGAATTGGAAGATCCTGAATTGGCTTATCCTTTGATGATGTTGGAGTTTTTACCTACTATCATTCTCGGTTTGGTGGTGGCTTCCCTCATCGCCGCTTTTATGAGTACCGTATCTACTTCCATTAATTGGGGGGCTTCTTATCTTACCAATGATTTATATCGTCGTTTTTTTGCCCCCGATGCTTCTCAAGCCCAATTGGTTTTTGCAGGTAGGATGGCTTCGGTATTGGTTACGGTGATAGGTGCGATCGCAGCTTTTTTCGCCCAAGACATCGCCACGGTATTCCGCTTAGTAATTGCCATCGGGACAGGGCCAGGGTTAGTCTTAATTTTACGGTGGTATTGGTGGCGCATCAACAGTGCGGCCGAATTAACCGCCATGGTAGTGGGTTTCATCATTGGTGTGATGAGTGTAATTCCTAATCTTAATCTTTTCCCCACGGATTTTGGTTTAAGGTTAATGGTTATATCTGGTACTACGGCGGTGGTGTGGATTTCGGTAATGTATTTAACTCCCCCCGAGTCGGAAGAAACCCTCACTAAGTTTTATTTACGGGTGCGCCCCGCTGGATTGGGTTGGAAAAAACAACAGGATGCTACAGGGGTTCAACCTCTACAAAATTTAGGTTTAGATGCTCAAAAAGTGGTGGCGGGGGTAATGATTTTATTTGGCTCAATGTTATCCATCGGTGGCTTTTTACTCTTACAATCGGGAGTGGGTTGGTTTTGCCTTGTGATGGCGGTAATCGGCGGTTTTTGGTTACGTCATCTCAACAAGCAACGGATTTTTAGTATGTCTCGCCCCGGGAAGGAGTGATGAATATAACGGAACAAAAAAAACAGTTACGACAAAAATATATTAAAGACCGATCGCACCTTAATCCTATACAATGGCAAAATAAGGGCGATCGCATTAGCCTAAACTTACTAAACCATCCCCTCATCCAAAAATCAAAAGTAATCTTAAGCTATATCAGCCATAAACAAGAACCAGACTTAAGCCTTTTATATCGCCATCACTCCATTACATGGGGAATCCCTCGATGTCAGGGAAAGAATTTGATTTGGCATCAATGGCACCCTAAACAAGCCCTAAAAAAAGGAGCTTATAATATCCTTGAACCCGATGAAAATAGCCCTGAAATTACCCCTGAAGAAGTAGAGCTAATTTTAGTTCCCGCCGTTGCCTGTGATAAGAAAGGGTATCGATTAGGTTATGGGGGAGGATTTTACGATCGCCTCCTATGCCAAAAACCATGGCAAAATATACCCACCATCGGCATTATATTCGACTTTGCCTATGTAGAAGAACTACCCACCGAAAAATGGGATCAACCCCTACACTACATTTGCACAGAAAAAGCAATGATTAAACCTCAACAGTAGCAAAATATCGTTAACTTATCTCCTTTGGGCATACATCCGCCTTAATATTTCCCCCGGGTCAATTCTTTCACCATTAAGCCGAAACTCCCAGTGAAGATGGGGGCCTGTAGTTCTTCCCGTCATGCCAACCCTACCAATACGAGCGCCTGTAGGTACCGTTAAACCTTGAGGAATAAAAATTCCCCCCTGCCTATCCACCAAAGCTCTACCCCTATTCGTATTTTCAATCGCCCCCATCATATGACAATAAGTATGATTCCAAGCACCAGAACGAATGGTAATCATAGTACCACAACCTGTATTGTCTGAAAGTGCTACCACCTCTCCACCCCACCAATTACGAATATAACTACCAAGGGGGGCGGCAATATCTAAGCCACTATGAAACTGTCTTCTCCCAGTAATAGGATGAATACGATAGCCAAAGGGGGATGTATATCTTTGGAAATTTTCTACGGGGAAAGAAGCCTTACTCCAAAGATTAGATGAAGCGACTGCCACTGTTTGCGATCGCACTGGAGCCGTCGTATAGTGGAGGGTAATGATAAGAGAAAATGTCGCCAAAAATAACGAAAAACTAATCAAACGCCACTTTTTTAGGGCAAACTTAAAAATTTTAGGTAATGTCCGCTTAAACATCACTCCTCACCAAATTATAAATACGATCAATAATTCTAACCTACCTTAAAAAAAATGGGGAAAATAAACTAAATTTAACAAAAGTGTCAAAAAAAATTGCCCATGCCTCTATAGTAACCATACGGGATCTTGGAGAAAACTAGGGCAGATGAAGCGTGAAAGCTCTATTCCTATTAAAAGAAACCCTACCCTCAACGATCTTGGGTGGGCCCATTCATTCTCAAAGCTAATTAATTCCATACAACTTAATAATAAGCAGGGGAATTAAAAAAGTAAAACAAACCGTTAAAGGTAAACCTACCCGTGTATAATCCAGAAACTTGTAACCCCCTGGGGCATAAACCATCGTGTTAGTTTGATAACCAATGGGGGCGAGATAACTATTAGAAGCGGCAAAAGTTACCGCATACATAAAAGCAAGGGGATTTAAACCCACAATTTCGGCCACCTTAACGGCAATGGGAATCATTAACACCACCGAAGCATTATTCGATAACACCTCCGTTAATAAACAGGTTGCAAGATAAAACAATACCAAAATCCAATAACCGGGTAAATTACCTCCAATATTTAATAAATTATCCGCTAACCATTCATTAGTGCCAGAATTATCCATGGCAATGCCCAGAGGAATCAAACCAGCCAAAAGAAAAATAATATCCCAACGCACCGCCCCATAAATTTCCCCCGGCTTCAGGCAACCAGTGATAACCATTAATACAACCCCCGTCAAGCTAGTAACCAAAATTGGTGCTAAGTCTAGCCCGGCGATCGCAATTACCCCTATA
>NZ_JBSZCP010000005.1:0-25358 GCF_054166785.1 Cyanobacterium sp. | reverse complement strand
TGGACAAGTTCTTTTTTTCTTTGGTAATAGAGGTTTAATTATTTCCCATTCTTGATCACTTAGACTGCTAGAGTAAGCCATTATTCCATTTATCAATTTGTTCCTCTCAATATTCTACTAGATACCAAATGGGTTCTATAGAGGACAAGTTGGAACAATTGTCGAAGAATATGAACCCCATATTTTTGAGGTTGAATTTAGCGATACCACAGGACGTGCTTATGCTATTGAAACTTTAAATTCGGATCAATTAATGATATTACATCATCATCCATTAGAGAAGAATAAAGAATTTGCCACCGTTTAAAATAAAACTAGCGAATATTGAAATTACCAATAGGAAGTAAGCATCATGGTTAATCTTGAGCAAATACAACATGACATAAGTGAACTACCAGAAGAAGCACAAATGTTAGTCACGGACTTTATTGAGTCATTAAAACAACGCTATTCTGTAGGGGAAAAACAGGAAATTGTCCCCCCCATTGAGAATAAAGCTAGTACCCTAGATATTCTTAAAGAATCAGGATTAATCGGCTGTATTAGTGCAGAATCAGACCTTTCTACTAATTATAAATCTGTTATTTTAGAAGGATTAGACTCTAAATATGATAATCGTTGATACTGGATTTTGGGTAGCTTTATTTAATGATAAAGATCAATATCACCAAAAAGCAATACAAACTTTAGATAAATATTCTTCGGAAACACTAATTACTACTTGGTCTGTTTTAACGGAAAGTTGTTATCTATTCTTAAAACGTTCTTCAAGTGCATATCAAGGAGTTGAAAAGCAAATCAAGTTAATGGATGTTTTTCAAAAGCATCAAGAAAAGTTTCAGTTATTTAATCTTCAAGAAATTCATTTAGAAAGAATTAAACTACTTATGAAACAATATCAAAATCTGCCGATGGATTTAGCAGATGCTTCCCTTGTTGTCTTAGCTGAACATTTAGGACACGGACGTATTTTTTCAGTAGATCAACGAGACTTTAACACCTATCGCTGGAAGCAAACTTATCCTTTTAATAATCTACTCATTCAATAATCAATTTAGAGTTTATTTTTCATATTTATTAATAATAATTTTCCCCATCAGAGGGCATAATTTAGATCATAAGACGTATTTTCTTGGTTTCGCCTATGTTGCTCTCTCAAATTCTTGCTAATGGTCAAAGTGCGATCGCACCTGTATCTACCCTTATCGCCACAGGATTATTAAAGCTAGATGCTACGGGAGTGAGTAACTTAACCTCTGAGGAAATAGAAGTCTTATTTTCAGCGATTCCCGTTGATTTTGAACTAGAACAGATATTCAAAGAAGATACTGTTAATAATAATTTTAGGGAACAAATAAAGGATTATATTAACCTACGACAAGGAAAAAGAATTAAATCAGTTAAAGAGTCTTCAGGTGCTTATAATATTGATTCTAGTGGAGTTTCAGAGAGCAATGTTGGTACGTCAGAGAGGGGTAATAATGGTTCAGAGTATGGTGTAGGAATTTCAGAAAGCGTTAGTAATAGTTCAGAGGATAGCGTAAGAATTTCAGAGAGCGTTAGTGGTATTTTAGAGAGCAAGATGCTCTCATTCCCTTCCAGTCAGGATTCTGTGCAACCAATACCCACTGATATATTTAGCCTCAGAGATGAGGTAATTAAGGATTATCGGGGATATATTGAAGGGTTTTTGAATATCAAGGATGAGAAGGTAAAAGGGTTTGTAAAAACTGCTTTAGATAAGGGTTATTTATGGACTGAGCCTCTCATTCAGCTTAATCCAGCCTATAAACGCACGGCAACGGTTAGACAGTTGATTGAGCGAAATGTTTTGCATCCTGAGTGCGATCGCTATTTTCCTCAGTATAACTTTTATGAACATCAAGAAAAAGCCTTTAAATTAGCACAGCAGGGATTACCCTATGTAGTAACCACAGGAACAGGCTCAGGGAAAAGTTTAAGCTATGTTGTGCCAATTATTAATGATTTACTACAAAATCCAGAGATTAAGGGGGTAAGGGCGATTTTAGTTTATCCGATGAATGCCCTAATTAACTCCCAAGCTGAAGAATTTAAGAAATTCCTCGATAATGTTCCTAATTGCCCTATAAAAGTCAAAAAATATACGGGGCAAGAAAGTTTAAGCGAAAAAACTGATATTCAGCAGAATCCGCCCCATATCCTGCTAACTAATTATGTGATGTTGGAGTTAATGTTAACCCGTGTTCATGAGTTACCGTTAATTGTCTCCCCTCACCTCAAATATCTTGTATTGGATGAATTACATACCTATAGAGGTCGTCAGGGGGCGGATGTGGCTTTGGTTATCCGCAAACTAAAACAGCGTAATCTCACCAAACATAAGCAACAGAATATTCTCTGTATTGGTACATCTGCCACCATGTCCACGGAGGGAACGAGGGAAAATCGTCAAAAAACCGTGGCAACAGTTGCCAGTAAACTTTTTGGGGTGGAAATTCAACCGCAACAGGTGATTGATGAAACCTTAGAAAGGGCTATTACCCGTCCTTTTCCTACCCCAACGGAATTACAAGATTGTATAAAGGAAGGTTTACCGCTTGTTGAACAACAAACAGAGGAAGCATTTAAAAATCATCCTCTCAGTGCTTTTATGGAAATGACTTTTGGGTTAGAAGAGGAAGATGGTCATTTACAACGAAAATCCCCTATTTCTCTGGGGGAAGGGGCAACTGAACTAGCTAAGTTAACCGATATTAACCTCGAAACCTGCTCAAATGTCTTGAAGGGGATGTTTTTATGGAGTAGCAAGTTAAACAGTGACAATGAGAGTAATAAACTGCCTAAAGGTTTACCTTTTCGACTTCATCAATTTATCTCTCAGGGGGGAAGTGTCTATGCAACCCTTGAACCCCATGGGCAGAGAGAATTAACCCTAGAGGGACAGTATAAGACTACAGGCGATCGCCTTTTATTTCCTCTTGTTTTCTGTCGTGAATGTGGTCATGATTACTATGGGGTTAGGTACGATAGGGAACGAAATCAAGTAACCCCCCTTCTACCTACCACCCTTGAAGATGATGATGAAGATACCCAAGAAGGATATATAACCTTAGATGAACCAGATTTATGGGATATACAGAATGAGGATCGTTTACCTGATGGTTGGTATCGTAATCTTAAGAGTGGTAGAAAGATTAAAAAAGATTTTGCAGAGTTTGTACCCAGAGAACTTTATATTTACTCCGATGGTCATATTTTAACTGGGGCAGTGAGCAAAGATAATCCTATTCAACCAGTACGCTGTTGGTTTATCCCTAAACCTTTTTTAACCTGTCTTAATTGTGGGGTGGTTTATACCAAGAAACCTAGTGAATATATTAAACTTGCCCGTCTAAGCAGTGAAGGACGTAGTACCGCCACCACCTTACTTTGTTTATCCACTGTCAATCGTTTAAAACTAAATCCTTTAGTGGATGAGAGTGCAGAAAAAATTCTCAGTTTTACTGATAATCGTCAAGATGCTTCTCTACAAGCAGGGCATTTTAATGATTTTGTCCAAACCTCTTTTCTGAGGGCAAGTTTAAATAAAGCCTTACAAAAGGAAACCATATTAACCCATAAAAAATTAGCTTCTACAGTGGTTAAATACATGGGATTGTCTCAGGCTGACTATGCGGAAACTCCTTCCGACTCAGGTAGTGGCAAAAGACGTAATGAGGAAGCCTTTGAGCATTTAATCGAATATCGCCTCTATGAAGACTTAAAACGAGGATGGCGTATCGTTCAGCCCAATTTGGAATAATCTGGCTTATTAACCATTGAATATGACGGCTTAAAAGAACATTGTAACAATCAATCAGCATGGGAAAAACATCCTCACCCTATTCTCTTAAAAGCTACTCCAGAACAACGATTTCAAGGTGCGATCGTCCTTTTAGATCAACTACGAAAAAAATTAGCCCTTGACGCTGAAATACTACAAGAACAAGAAATAAGAGAGTTAAAACGAGAGGTAAATCAAGCCCTAAAAGAAAATTGGAAGATTGATACAAATGAATATACTCCATTTGCGACCTCTGCCACCATTGTAAACACTGGGGGTTCAGTTAAATTAACTCCCCGTAGTAAAGTAGCAGGTTATTTGCGTTCTTCTGCGGTATGGAATTGGTTGATAAATCCTCTGAGTGAAGATGAATATGAGAAGTTAATTGAAACCTTTATTAATATTTTGAAGGATGGGGGTTATTTAAAGGGTGAAAAGGATAATATTCAACTCAGAGTTGATTCTATGGTCTGGAAAGCTCAAAAAGTAGCTTCTATTCCTATTGACCCCACTACCATCAAAAGGTTGCAGGGCAGTAATCAAGATAGTCAACAGGTAAATAGGTTTTTTCAAAATTTTTATGAAGTCCAAGCCCAAACCATACAGGCAATGGAAGGGCGGGAACACACTGGACAAGTAACAAATCAAAACCGTCAAATGCGAGAGGATAAATTTAGACAAGGGGAATTATCCGCTTTATTTTGTTCTCCTACCATGGAGTTAGGTATTGATATTAGAGATTTAAGTGTTGTTCACCTCCGAAATGTTCCCCCCAATCCTGCGAATTATGCACAACGTAGTGGACGGGCGGGAAGAGGGGGACAAGAAGCATTAGTGATTACTTATGCGGCATCGGGAAGTGGACATGATCAGTATTTTTATCATCGTCAATCGCAGATGGTGTCAGGGGTAGTTGCACCGCCAAAGTTAGAGTTGGGCAACCCAGATTTGATTAAATCTCATCTTTACTCGTTATGGTTATTTCACACTAAAACCAGTTTTGGGAACTCCATGAATGAGATATTGGATTTAACTAAGCCTGATTATCCTATTTTGGATAGTTTGAGAGATCAATTCATTCTTTCTGAACATGGGTTACAGGTTTGTATTAAAGACGCTCAAAGGATTCTTCATGATGCCTTTTGTCAAGAGGATTTGAACCGTACCAGTTGGTATAGTGAGGATTGGGTTAAACAAGTTCTTGAAAATGCCCTTTATAGTTTTGACCGTGGGTGCGATCGTTGGCGTAAACTCTATCATGAGGCGGAAGTTCAATTACAGGAAGCCCGTGAGATTAAGGATAAAAGTCGTACTGGTAGTCTAACGGAATCGGATAGGGAAAAAGCAGATCAGTTAGAAAAAGATGCTTCCCGTCAGTTGGATTTATTGGTTGGGCAAAGCAGTAAAGGACGCTCTCAGAGTGAATTTGAGTTTTATCCTTATCGTTATTTTGCCAGTGAAGGATTTTTACCCGGTTTTAATTTCCCTCGTCTTCCTTTACGTTGTTTTATTCCTGCTGGGCATAAGGGTGAATTCCTCTCTCGTCCTCGTAATGTAGCTATTCGGGAGTTAGCACCCCGTAATGTTGTTTATTATGAAAGCAGTAAGTTTCAAATTACCAAAACCAGAGTCTCTCTCAAAGGGATAAACTACAATTCGGTAAGTTGCTGTGAAAAATGCGGTTATTTCCATGAAGGTACAACCTTTAATCATAATACCTGTCAAAATTGTGGCTCTGCTGTAACCGATCGTTTAGATTATGGTTTAAAAATGGACACCATGATTACCCGAAGACGGGAACGCATTACTTGTGATGAAGAAGAGCGATTAAAATACGGTTATAATCTCACTACTCATTTTCGTTATGCCGATGGGAAGAAAAAAGAGGGTGTGGTTAGTTTAGGAGATGGAACGGAACTATTAAGGCTAACCTATGGGGAAACGGCGGAAATTAGGCGCATTAACAGAGGGTTACGCCGTTCTCAAGTTAAAGGTTTTACTTTGGATACTCAGACGGGGGAATGGGGTGATACCAATGGTAATAATTCTACTCCTAGCCAACAGCTTCAATCAGGGGTCAATTTGATGGTGTCGGATACTTGTAATATTTTAGTGGTTGAACCTCTCAAGTTGCCTAGTAATCAAGTAAATGAATTTTTAACAACTTTTCAATATGCCTTGGAACGAGCAATACAGGCTTATTATAAGTTAGAAATGGATGAGTTAGGTTCTGAACGTCTAGGAGAAGGTCGTTATCTTCTATTTTGGGAGGCATCGGAGGGTGGTGCAGGGGTTTTGGCTCAATTATTCAATGATCCCCATGCTTTTCGTCATTTAGCTAATTGTGCTTTGGATGTTTGCCATTTTGTCCATGATAAGCCTAGTTGTTCTGTTGCTTGTTATGAGTGTCTGTTATCCTATCAAAATCAGTTTGATCATCCTTTGTTAAATCGTCATCTGATTAAAGATTTCCTAACCGAATTAACTAAAAGTGAGTTAAATTGTATTCAATCTCAGTCCAGTGGTCATTTTGATGATTTAATGGCACATACTGATCCTAATTCTGATTATGAACGGGTAGTTCTAAGGGCGATCGCCCATAGGGGTTTACCTTTACCTGACAAGGCACAAGCCTATTTTGCTGAAGCCCAATGTAAGCCTGATTTTACTTACACTAAAGCGAAATTAGCAATTTTTTGTGATGGTTCAGTCCATGATAATCCTACTCAGGTAGAGTGCGATCGTATTAAGCGTCAAGATTTAGAGTTTTTCACGGGCTATAAACCCTTTGTTTTTGATTACAAAAAAGATTTAATGCAACAAGTTAGTTCTTTAAAGTATTTGTTGGATTTAACTTAATGGGGCTAAAACGATTTCGGACACTATCACTTCAGGATCGCTCCTAAGAAAACCCCCTTTCTTTGGCTAATTTATCTTAGTAATTGTTCAAAACGAGATAAGGGAGAAAGAATATGTGTAATTAAAATGCTGTAAAAGTTGATTAATGTGATAAAAACTAACAAAATGGAGAATAAAAATTTATGATTACAATACAAGTTATATCAGAAAGTACGGGTAAGCCAGTCACTGGTAAACGAGTTAACATCAGTTTTGATAGTATATTGAGAGGAATGGGACGAGAACAACGAACTGATTCTCGAGGAAAAGTCCATTTTGATCATGATCGTGGTAATGGCAAAGTATATGTAGATGGCCGCACTGTTTATCAAGGAGATTTAAAAGGTTGTATTGTTGTTCATGTGTAATTTAATAAAATAAACTTTTTTAGGGCCGATCGCACACAGGGATTTGTTTCCTTGCCCCACTTGACGATCGCCCTTAATTCAATTTTAATGAATAATCGAGGAATTAATGATCTACCATTACTATTAAGAACCACGAAAATTATTTAAGATAGATAGTCAAGAAAACCCCCTTTCCTACCCTGAGTAATAATCTATTTTTGTCGGCACAACTTTAATTAGAGGACTCCTTATTTATGGAATTTATTGCAGAACTCAAAAAATACCAAGAATATGTTTACAGCGAATTAACATCCTTAGAGTCCAACGATAAACATAATCGAGTTTTAATGCAAGAAAAAGGTGAACAACTTTCAAAATTATTAGATTTAATTACCAATTTAGAGGATGAAATCAAAAAATATGAAATAATGAAAGATACTCGCCTCAAACTTACCCGTACTGAAACCGCCGATTATCCTAATTGTTTTAATTAAGCTGTAGAAGGTTTGGCATAGGGTGAACTCTCTATGCTGAATCCTAAGCACCAAAATTAATTCCAGATCATTAAAGAAAAAATTTGATGTTAGATTTAGATATTATCGTTTGTGGTGTTGCCGAAGTTGACGATCATATTGATGAAGCAGATGTGGTTGTTTCCATCATGAATCCGGGTTACACAGTTTTTGCTCCCCCATCGATTGTAGAAAAAGAAGAAGAAAATCGCCACCGAGTATTGAGATTAGAATTTGATGATGTTTGGGCAGAAAATTATGAACTAGGACAAGAAATCGTCACCAAAGACATGGTATTTCTTGTGATTGATTTCGCTTCTACCCATTATGAAAACGCTGATAATCCTTTAACTTTTTTAATTCATTGTCATCAGGGAGTTAGTCGTTCTGCAGGAATGGCGATCGCAGTTTATACCGCCATATTAGGAGACTACCAAGAAGCCATTAAAAGGGTAAGTAGCGATCGAGATAAAGCAGTACCCAATATCGAAATAATACGTTTAACCGATGAAATTTTCAACCTCAACGGTCAATTAATCAATGCAGTATGGAAAGAATTTTATGTTTAAAGGGGTATTGAAAAAGAGAATTAAATAACCATAAGAAACCCCCCTTACCATCAACCCGATAACTTATAAAGTGTTAAGTAACAGGGTAAAGATTATGAAAACTCAAACTTTCATCGGTGCAATTTCTGGTTTATTAGTTGCTGGTTTAGGAGTTGCTAGAGGAGATGTTGCTAACTTTGTCGGTGGTGGTTTACTAATCTCTAATGCTATCGCAATCACTGGTAAAAAAGATCCTGAAAATGTCCAATCTTCCCCCACACCTATCGTTAATCCTCAACCTGTTACCCGTGTTTATATTGATGGCGCCAATACTTTAGGTTCTATTAATCTCTTAAAATTTGACATTGACTTTAACGCCTTTGCTAATCATATTGCTAATGGTGAAGACAATGTAATTTTTAACTACTATTATGCCGTTCTTGAAAATCCTAATCGTAAACAAAATGGCTTTATTAAATACCTTGAAAGTAATGGTTATAATGTAGTTCAATCCCTCAAAAAACAACTCCCTGAAGGCAATCATAAAAACAAAGGTGATGATGTTCAAATAGCCACAGATATTGCCATTGATGCTAACGACAACGATCATATTATCCTAGTTTCTGGCGATGGTGATTTTACTTATTCCCTAGAAAAAGTCAAAGCCAAAGGTTGTCACGTCACCGTTATTTCCACTTCTGAATGTCTTAGTAAACAATTAAAAGGTGTTGCTGATAAATTCATTGACCTAGCCGAAATGAAACCCGATATTCAACGTCATACTAAAACTCGTCAATCTAGCGCACAACCTCAATTAGTTTAATATTTTTTTTGGCGAGGGTGTCTTCTACAAGGGAGACACTTTTTGCCCTAATCGTTAATGGAGGATAGAGGATTATAAGGTTTTATAGATATTGTTGATAATCAGTAATTTTATTTTTTAACCTTTGGGCTAAGTATTTATTTGCCTTGCCTAATTTATCCAAAATTAATATTGCCTCTTGCCGATAATTACTAATTTTCTCTTTATCCCAATGGTTAGGAGGTGATTGCAAATTTGAGGTGCGATCGCACATTTTTACCATCCAAATTTCCATGGGTTGTTGAATAATCCTTGAAAGACTATCTTCCATCTGTGCTTGTTTTGAGGGCAATTTTTTATTCTTGGTTAAAGCCAAAACCCCGTCAGCCACAGATACACCAAACTTTTGGGTCAATTTTTCATAACTTACCCCTGCATCTTCCATGACATCATGCAACAAACAACATTGAATAAGTAAATCAGGATTATCAATATCATCCCCCTCACAAATCGCCCTCATTCCCTCCATTACCACACTACCGATGTGATTGAGATATGGTATATTGCAACCTGGCATTAATTGACGTTGATGAGCAACGGAAGCGAAATTCCATGCTTTGAGGTAAATTTCAGGATCCCAATATTTCATCTTTCCGCCCTCCTGGAGACTCCCGCCATAGCTGTAATCAGCTTGGTGGTGAGAGGAATGGAGGGGCAAGGTTTATGTTGCATAGTTATATCCGTCCTTTTTGTGTATTAGTGTACAGGTTCTTTGATTGGGAACCTGCAAGACCAACTCCTATTTCTAGGGTAATGTTAGCTTCGACAAGGTTATAAGAGCTTTTTACGTCAACAGCACTGGCTTAACCCTATAAACCTGTTTAACCATTGACGACAGAGCGAGGAACTAGCTACGCATCCCAAGGTGTCGTAACTCTAATAACGTAGGAAATTAATCCTGAGTCTGGTCAACTGTGGCTGTATTTCAAGCCCCTACTAAATCGGTAGTCCGATTAGTGGTGGGTTGTTGACGTACGGATTAAAAAACTGATTTTTATCTACCTAAATCATAACATTCTGACCAAAATCGACACAATAATCAAAAACCCCGTAATGCCTATTCTTTCGTACTATTGTGTCGATGCTTTGCCCTGTATGGGTTTCAGCTTCTTATTTTTGTTGTGCAGTTTTGATTTTTTGTGTTATGATTACTATTGTGTAGATTCAAAGGCTAAAGCTCTTGTAGCGTAATGCCTCTGAAACGAAGACCCTACCCATGGGGTTACATGGGATTTGTTGGAAACCATATCTTTTTCCCTCTTGCATAATCTAGACTAAATTGCCCCTACCCATGGGGTTACATGGGATTTGTTGGAAACGCCTTGGGAACCGGTTAGCATACACCACTGACTTCCCTACCCATGGGGTTACATGGGATTTGTTGGAAACCCAGATTAGGATCTGTAATAAGACGAATCATTCTCTGCCCTACCCATGGGGTTACATGGGATTTGTTGGAAACACCTCCTTAACAATTCAAGTTTTGGGGGTGTTTTCTATGGTGTGTTGTTTGAGAATAATGGAGAATGGATAATTTATAATTAGTAATTTACTCAACGCAACCTAATTAATTATTTTTCATCAAGTCCTAAATGTAGGAAAAAATTAGCCTTTGCCTCGTTTACGAAGATACAATAAATTATTAAGACTACTCAAGATATTTGCTCCATGAAAAATTACTCACTATATTATTTTTATAAGGAAGAAGAACTATTAAAACCCCTTGTGGATAAAGTTTTTGTCAATTATGTGATAGTGGAATTAGAAGAGGATAAAAAAAAGATCGAAATGATCAGAAATTTAAAGCAATTGGTCATTGAAACCAATGCAAAAGAAACATATTTAAGATATTTCTATCAACGTATAATTGATTTTTATAAGGGTTTTTTATTGGATTATATATATGATATATTTATGCATAATTATGTTTATAAAGATGAATTTGAACGGGAAATGTTACCAACATTAAAACTTTTACAAAATAACTATCAATGGCTAAACTCTCTTTATAAACAAGATAAAGATGGTCAATCTTGGTTAGATTGGAAAAAAAACTGTAAGATACCAAGAACAAAAAGGCATAAAGCAATTAAAACTTACGAAGATTTTTATAATAAATATATATTGGATTTATTTTTAAGAGGATTAGAGGTGAAAGAACAATTATTTTTTGATGAACTAGAGTCCAATTTTATTGATGAGAAAAAACTTTTAGAAAAAATTTATCCGTTGTAAGGACAATGACAAAGTGAAGTGGCAGGTTAATTTTGATCACGAAGTGGTGCTGTGCGATCGCACCGGTTTTGCGGTAAGAAATGCCCTTTTCCTAGGGTTATTTATCTTGGTAATTGTCAAATCAATCAATGATCATAAATACCATGAAAAAACTAATTTCTAGCCTCTTAATTGGAACTACTGTATTAACCACCTTTATCACTCCCGAGGTTGCCAAAGCTAATACCAGAACTTTTCAAGGTCGTAACCAAATTCACCTCAATGTAGATGGTTATTGTCGTACTGTCTTTGCGGCGGGAAATCAATGGGCTGGGCGTATTTATTCCCGTGATGGTCGTCATGCTTATCGAAATGGAAGACATTACTGTCGTGTTCATTATAGACCCATTATTAATGTTACCAATAGTAGAGGAGGTAATGCTGGATTTAATCTTGGTGTTGTTCAGGGAGGAGGTAATAGCAGTCGTGATGTACAAAGAACTCAGGTAGGTGCAGAAACGGTTATTTTTGAGGATGTATGGTTGGATAAGGCTTGTCGTAGTCAGGGGGATAATGGGCGTTATACAGTGCAAGGAGTAGTGGTATGGTGCGATCGTTAAAGTCAGATCTATTTACCCATCGTTGATCCTGAAGCGATGGGTAATACCGATTGACAAAGTTTACCATCACCCACCGTGTAATGAATTACACGGCTAACGGTTTATCGTTCAATTCATTGAACTACAGTTTACTTTTGCTCACAAATTTGGTACGACTCCCAAAAAAAATGATACTGAAAGCATAATGACTGCTAACATAAAAAATAATTTGTCTTTTTCATCATGACTGACTACACCAATTTTGAAGAACGAGGTTATCAGATAGTTGAAAAGTTAACTGATAATATTCAAGGGGGGAGAGTCACTTATAAAGCCATTGAAATTGAAACTCAAACCCCTGTAATTATTAAACAATTCCGCTTTGCTAATAGTAGTAATTGGGATAGTTTTAAGGAAATAGAAAGAGAAATCGATGTTTTAAAAGGGTTGAAGCATCGGGGTATTCCTCAATATTTAGATAAAGTGGACTCGGGAGAGGGTTTATGTTTGGTACAGGAATATAAAAATGCTGAACCATTATCAAAACTACGCAGTTTTACCCCAGAGGATATTAAACATATCATCACTCAAATATTAGAAATCTTGGTATATCTACAAGAAAGAATCCCGTCTATTATTCACCGTGATTTGAAACCCGAAAATATCCTTGTGGATGATGATTTGAATGCTTATGTCATTGACTTTGGATTGGCGAGAATTGGTAGTGCTACTATGGCTTTGAGTACTATGCAGGGGGGAACGTTGGGGTTTATGCCTCCTGAGCAGGTGCATAACCAAAAGTTAACGGAAGCCTCTGATTTATATGGTTTGGGGGCGACTATTATTTGCTTGATTACCCAAACAAAATCTCAGGATATTGGTAGTTTAGTTAATTTTGCCACCAACCGTATAAATTTTAAGGACAAGGCTTCCCGTTATAGTTTTAAGTTTATCCAGTGGCTCGAAAAAATGGTGGAGCCTGATCCTAGTTCTCGTTATGCTAATGCTCAGTTGGCTTTGGAGGCTTTTAAACCTCTTTATGTGGTACGGGTACCAGAAATTCGTCTTTACCCTAGCATTTTGGAGTATGAGGCTAGTAAGTTGGGGGAAAAGATACAGTTTACGGTAGAGTTAAGTAATTCTGTTCCTGATACTGAGTTAGAAGGTCGATTTTCTATTGTAGATCATCCGAGCGATCGCACAGCGCCACTTCGTGATCGCCTCTTATCACCGAAACAAATCACGGGGGAAAATATTCATAATGTCCATAGTTGGATAAACGTTAGTCAGCCAGCATTTAAGGGTAATAGAATACAATGTTTAGTAACGGTTGATACGAAAGATTTACGGGCAGGACAACTATACCAAAGACAACTAGAATTAATTTCCAATGCTTCTGAAAACCCAGACATTATTCCCATTAGCATCAAAACTGCACCCATACCCGTAGAAAATAAATCTATTCCCTATTTTTGGCTATCTATGCTATTCGCTGTTTCTTTGTTTTTACCACTTCAATTAGTTTTGATGGAGGAAGTTTTTAGCAACGTGGGAGATCGAATCGAGTCTATTTGGCAATAAAAAAATTTTTTGTACATTTATCAGGTATTAGAATTATGGAAGGAGAAGCGGTTGCAGGATTAATTATGCTTGGCATAGTTATTTTTTTAA
Source organism: Cyanobacterium sp. (assembly GCF_054166785.1). NCBI lineage: Bacteria > Bacillati > Cyanobacteriota > Cyanophyceae > Chroococcales > Geminocystaceae > Cyanobacterium > Cyanobacterium sp. Next base: position 11,902 of record NZ_JBSZCP010000005.1, on the reverse strand, counting down.
TATATATTGTCTTCGCTATACTTGTTTTTATCGTTAAACTGGCCATAAGTTTATTGATTTTAGCTCTCGCTTTATTGATAGTTGCGGTAATTCCTGTCGCCATCGGTTGGATAGCCTATGAAACTTATAAAGCCTTTATCGATAATGAATTTGAAAACTATAGAGCGATAATTTTTCCTGCTTTAACAGTAATTACGGCTGCTAGTTTGAGCCTTAGTTATTATTTTCCCTACTCCCCTCCACTCCTTGTATTCCTGTTAGTCGCCTGTGGTGGTTCTTTGGTTGGTGGTTTAGCTTATCCCTACATCAGGAGAAGACAATTAATCAAGAAATATCAGGAAGAAGAAAAGTATTTGATTGAACCCTAGTTACCCTAACCATTAGCTTCTGCCACATTCCCCAACCTTATCAATAAATTTGTTTTAAACCTAGTAGTAATCAGGAGAATTAATAATGGATAATGATGAATTTTTAGTCTATGACTGTTGGTATGTAACCGTGATTTATGCCCATGGACATTACTCCCATAACACATACATATCATTTGATGGAATAACCTATGGCTTAGTTTCTGCTTGTTATTTTCGTACTCCGGGGGATCCTGAACCTTATCTGATGTATATTTGTAGTCATGGTGATACTAACCAGTGGATCGTTCATCCGGAGGTCTGCTATGATTACGATCTTGTTGATCAAGCTTCCATTGTCAAAATTTCTGACTGGGAGGAGGCGATCGAGAAAAATCCTCTACTATTTGATAAGGGTTTGGATCAAGAAGAAGATGAAATTTTTCCTCCTATCATAGATTTTTTTACTTATCAAAGTGGTATTAACTGGAAAAAGTTTTGGTATGACACATTTTCTCAATCCACAGAGTCATCTCATCTTTTACAAAAATGATTCATAAAAAGGCGATCAGACGTAGCCTGCCAATTCCTGATCGCCCTCAATAACCATTAAAATGCCCATATAATCCTAAATAGAGCTTAACCACTTTCAAAATCGAACCTAAGAAAAAGACCCTTCTTGAAGCAGTTTATCTTAGTAATTGTTCAAAACAAAGGGATGAAAGATCATGAAAAACCAAGCTCTTGTTACCGCTGTTTCTGGTTTATTAATTGGTGGATTTGGTATTGCTCACAGAATTAACGCCCTAAGCATCGCTGGTACTGGTTTACTAACTTCCTCCGTTGTTCTTACCCTCACCGCCGACAAAAAACAAAGCCAATCTACCCCCCAAATCGCCACCATCATTCCCCAAGCACCTAAACAACCTGAAGTAACCGAAAAAACTGAAGTTAAAGAAGTTGAACCCCCCCAAGTAGCTGATAAACCTCAATGCAAACAAATCGAAAAACCTAAACTTGTCAAAAAACCCCAACGCAAACAAACCAAAAAACCTAAACTCGTCGAAAAACCCCAAGTAACCAAAAAATCTCAATCTACAAAAACTCAAAAACCTAAATTCGCCGAAAAACCCCAAGTAATCAAAAAAACTACTATAGAACTTCTTCCTCGCCCCATTCACCCCTCTCAAAACGGCTAATTCTTAATGGTGACGGTGGTGGTAACTACCCAGTTATCATCCCTTCAATCTATTTAGGTATTTATACCAAATCTGTAAATAAAAATATACCTTAGTTCAATTCATTGAACGATAAACTGTTAGCCTTGTAATGAATTACAAGGCGGGGGTGGTACTCTACAATTCGGATTTGGTATTAGATGACATAAGACTTTGGCGGTGGTTGGGGTGGTTGACTACCGATGGTTAAAATTTTGGAGGTAGCATTCCGAGAAATCCAATAAAATCTGACGTTATCTTCTGATGGTTTTACTTTTTTTTCAATTATTTTATATAGTTCTCTGGTTTCTGCTAGGTTTAAAAAACATTCAAATACAGAAAATTGTACTCGATTACCATAACCCTCTAAAAATTTTGATAGTGCATTACGTCTTTTATTATCGGGAATATCATAAACAATTACTATCATTTTTGATGCTCAAATTCTTTCAAAAGATTTATACTTTTCTTTTTCTAATAAACTATGTTTATAAGATCTAATTTGTAATTGAATTATTTGACGGTAAGATATGGGCGATCGCACAGCGCCACTCCGTGATCGCACCCTATCATCAGAAACTAATTCATTCATACGATTTTCAAAATGATTAAGAAAAACTTTTCTTTTTGGAGCAGATAAATAAACCCCTTCATTATCAGATTGAAACTCAAAATCATCAGGATTAAACATACCCTTATTAATCATTTTTAAAACGATACTATCAACAATTACCGAGCGAAACTCCTCCATCAAATCAAACGCAAGATAAGGTTTTTTTCTTTCCCCATAATGTAAATTACCGAAATAAGGAGATAAACCTTCAGCAATTATCAAACATAAAACATTATTAAATAATAAAGTATAACCAAAACTTAAAAGAGAATTAACAGGATCCTTAGGCGGTTGACGATTACGTAAATTAAAAGTAAAATTCTCATTAGTAATCAACTCCCCCAAGCCAGAAAAATAACGAGATGTTCCGATACCTTCATATCCTCTCAATTGATCTATATTATCTACCAAATATAATGATTTTAAATCAGAATTAATACCTGCGATCGCCTCTTGAACAACAGATTTTTTTTGCTTTCTATTAAAACGTAACAATAACTGCTTAGAATTTTTCAACTTTCCCGCCACAACTTCCCTCGCAAAATCAAACTGAAAAGATAAGCATTTATGACGTTCAATTTGGAGTAATTGTAAACTTAAATTGACAGAATCTTCATTCCACAAATGACCACGATATAAGCCCCTTTGATTAGCATAAATAATAGGAATATTATGTGCCAAACAAGCATGAATAACTTGAGTAGTCAACTGTATATTACCAAAAACAATTATTCTCTCTATCTCCCTAATAGGTATTTCCATCGATGGAGTTTTATCTAAATAAATAACAAATCGAAAATACTCCTTAAAAACAGAAGTTCCCTGTTCCAATAAATATAAACTTGCCATTTCTCTATTCCAGATATTTCTTTTTTGACTATGATTTTGAGTAAACTTTAGAGAATTTTTTGGTTCATTAATTAGAAGATTATCTTCATATTCAGGCATACCACTCAATAAAGATAAATCTGAAAAATTAGTATCTTCATTTTCCCCTGACTGAATTTTTTTTTTCTTCTCCTTAACAGAATCAAGAGGAAAAATTGCCTCTCCTAAAAAACCATGACCTAAAAAACGAAATCCCACATCAAAATTAGTAACCTGTGTTTTGGTAGCATGAAGTTTTAAACCCAGTAAATCAAGATTTTGCACCACCTCCGAAAAAGATGCCATCACCCTTTCCCGAGAAAGAGATAACACAATAAAATCATCAGCATAGCGAATTAACTTGACATCAGACGCTGAAATAACCCTATCAAATTCATTCAAATATACATTTGCCAACAAAGGAGATATAACCGCACCTTGAGAAACCCCCTTTTCATTGATTACTAACCCTTTCTTAGTAACACAACCCACAGAAAGCCATGCTTTAATCAAACATAAAATACCTGGAATATCAATCCAATTTCTGATCAATGTTAGTAAAATTTGATGATCAATATTATCAAAATACTTGACAATATCAGCATTCAACACCCACTGATAACCCAAATCTCGCCAGTGCGCCACTTGTTTTACTGCATCCAAATAGGAAATATTGGGGCGATAAGCAAAACTACAATCACTAAAATCTTTTTCAATGATAGGACTCAGAACATTTAATAACGCCTGTTGTACCACTCTATCCCTAACCGTGGGTATTCTTAACTCTCGCCAACTGTCTTGGTTTTTCGGTATTAAAACTTGTTGATAAGGTTGAGGTTTATAATCGTTGTTAGCTACTTCATCTCTGAGTTGTTGAAGATTTGTTTCTTGTTGACTGGCAAATTTGCTAATTGTCTGCCCATCAATTCCCGCACAGCCCTTATTTTTTGCTACCTTTTGCCAAGCATTTTCAAAGTTTTTAAAATCCAGAAATTCGTTAATAATATCTGTGGCTGACATCGATAATATTTAATATTTTGTCTTTTTATTACAACAAATCACAGGAAAAGGGGTTTTCTTGAAAATTTAACCTTAAAATTTTAAAATCTGTATTAGTCTAATTTGGCTTTTTTAGACCATTTAAAAGCTTTACTGCTATTTTTAGAAGTTTAAATTCTTTTTAGCTTCTTTTTACTTCAATTATCTTTCATTTTTAACCATATTTATAAAAATCTACACAATAAGTCAAATCGCTGTAATTCCTATTATTTCGTGAGATTGTGTCGATGCTATGCCCCGTAAGGGTTTCAGAGTTCTTTTTTTATTGCACAATTAGGGTTTTTTGTGTTATTATTACTATTGTGTAAATTCAAAGGCTAAAGCTCTTGTAGCGTAAGGCCTCTGAAACGAAGACCCTACCCATGGGGTTACATGGGATTTGTTGGAAACTAGGTTATCACAGATTTTGTCGATTTCGACGTCTTCTGCCCCTACCCATGGGGTTACATGGGATTTGTTGGAAACGGGCTGATCTTAGAGGAGTGAATTTAACTGAAGACTTGCTCCCTACCCATGGGGTTACATGGGATTTGTTGGAAACCCACGGGATCCACCGACGAATACATCAGAAAAAAAAAATACCCACTAAATTTAACGGGCAGATGTAAGCGAACCAACAAATAAAACATTGCGATAGCAATCCCTTACCATTCCCTTACATATATGTTAAGATAAAAGAGTGAGTTAAATTGAATAGTTAAATGTTAAAAGCATATAAGTATCGAATCTATCCTACTGATGAGCAGAAAGTTTTACTGGCTAAGACTTTTGGTAGTTGTCGATGGTTTTTTAACTTTGCTCTTAACTTAACCAATGAAACCTACAAGGCAACTGGTAAGGGTTTAAGTCGTAACGAAATAATCAATAAACTACCTGAATTAAAAAAAGAGTTTGAGTGGTTAACAGAAGCTCCATCTCAGGCCTTACAGCAGGTAGCGTTAGATTTAAGTAGTGCTTTTCTTAACTTCTTTGAGAAAAGGGCTAAGTTTCCTAATTTTAAGAAAAAAGGAAATAAGCAATCTGCTAGATTTCCTCAAGGTATAAAACTTGAGGGGGATTATCTAACCTTGCCTAAGCTAAAAAAGGTTTACTGTAAAGTGTCTCGTTTACCAGAGGGTAAATTGAAATCGGTTACGGTATCCATGACTTCATCGGGGAAGTATTTTGCCTCTTGTTTGTATGATGATGGTCAAGACTTACCAGAGCAAAACTCAGAAGGTAAAGCAGTGGGGATTGATTTAGGGATTAAAGATTTTTGTATTACCAGTGATGGTAGTAAGTATGGAAGTCCTAATCATTACCGTAAATATGAGCATAAATTGGCTAAAAGACAAAAACAATTAGTTAAGAAGCAAAAAGGCTCTAATAACCGCAACAAAGCAAGAAAAGCAGTTGCGAAAGTACATGAAAAGATAACTAGATGTAGGGAAGATTTATTGCACAAGCTAAGTCGTAAATTAGTGGACGAAAACCAAGTCATTTGTGTGGAGAATCTGGCAGTTAAGAACATGGTAAGAAACCATAAGTTAGCTAAGTCTATTAGCGATTGTGGTTGGGGGCAATTCTGTACAATGCTTAAATATAAGGCAGAATGGGAAGGAAAAACCTATATAGAAGTAGATAGGTTCTTCCCCAGCTCTAAAACTTGTAATCACTGCTTACATCAAGTGGATAGCTTAACCTTGGATATGAGGCTGTGGCAATGTCCCAAATGTGGAACGATACATGACAGGGATGTGAATGCGGCACAAAATATCCGAGATGAAGGTTTACGAATATTGGCGGTAGGGCATATCGCTACAGCTTCTGGAGAAAGAGTAAGACCATCTAAAGGCACTGCTTTTAGACGGCATCGTTCGGTGAAGGAAGAATCCCCCGTTATACCGCAAGGTTAACGGTGGGAGTAGTCAATAGAGTTCAAATTAACACTTAATAATGAAATGAATCTCCAACTTCGAAGGGAAAAGAAAAATCGGTATTTTCTTCCCACAAATCAACCTCTGAATCCGCATTCACCGTACAAAACAAACAATTGTCATTATACAAATGTTCGGACATGGTTTTTAACCATTGTTGCGAAGGAAAATGGTAAACCCAATCTAACCCCTCATCCACATTCAAAAATCCGGCCATCACTCCGTGAATGATACCAACCGCAGTACTAGCACATATATTATTCAACCACAATACGGCAGGGGCTTCCACATCATTAAGATAACCCGCAGAATTAGCTAATTGAGTGATAGACTCTGGTGCAGTTTCTAAAGCCGACTGCTGTAAATTAATCATATTGCCACACATCAAACACCAACCACCGCCGAGGGGAGGAATGGTTATACGAGCGTACATTTTTGGTGTACCATCAAAATCTATATCAATATGAGTACCCAAAGACATAAAAGGAAGTTGATATTTTAAAGCCAATTCTTGGGCTATTTGCCTCGAGTGATGGTTGTCGGTAGCTACAACAATTAAATCATAATGGGCAATTTGTTCTCTATCGTGTATTTCTTGAATAGTTGTTTTTGCAGTGATAAAATTGCCATCATCAGGATAAATTTTAGTCAATAAATGTTCAACATAATCTACTTTTGACCATTCTTCTTTTACCATTTCAATAGATGCCCCCGGAGTTCTATTGAGGTTTACCAACTCTAAATTATCATGATCAATTAAAAGCCAATTTTTTACCCCTAAACGCCCTAAAGTTTCGGCAAAAACAGCCCCAATACCACCGCAACCAATAAGAGCAACTTTGAGTTGACTTAGTTGTTGTTGAAATCCTTGACCGAATACTTTTTGACGAGCAAATATTAAAGGTATTTCTGTTGATTGTGAAATGTTGTTTTCATCAACAGTTAACCAAGAACAGCAAAACTCGATGGGTTGAAAATCTGTACCTTGATGATTCCAAAGACGAAATTGATATTTCTCTAAGTTTTCATCAAATACTCCTGAAATTAAATCTGGTTGGTGGGCAAAATTTTCCCCTAAAAATTGGGCATAATCCGATTCGTGACAATCATCAACATTAGAAAAATGCGGCACTTGATCTCCAAAATGGGTATGAATATGAACCACATTTAATGGTTGATCTTGTAAATATTTTTCTAGTAGATAGTGATGAAAATTTTGTTTTATTACTAATCCACTACTAGACTGATATTCATAACAATCACGGTCTGGAACTATCCAATATTTAGGAATATATCTAATAGTATTATTAATAGATTGTTTTTCACAAAAAATAAAGCTGATTACTTCTTCATCTTGTGTTTTTACTTTAAGCATAGAGTGACGAATTTTTTGCCACATTTGAGGGGGAATATGTAAAGATATTTTCATAGTATAAATTTAGTTAAATGTATCGAATAGTTGTAAAGATGAGAGGATAAACATCTCCCTTTTTTGAAGGTATGATAATTATGGTGGGCAATGCCCACCCTACGGTTAATCGGTGTTGATGGCGTGTTTAGCGGTGATATATAGTGTGGCTAAATTATGCCCTTTTTCGGGGTTATGGGTAGGGCGCCAAGCATTAAGCCATCGCTCTTGGTTAAACCCTCCTCCTAAGCCTACACAATACCAATACCAACCTTCTTCACTCAGGAAAGGAGCTCCATAATAGCTTTGTTGGGTAAAATGATGATCACCTTCGCCGACGGTTTTCCATGGATAGTTTAAGTAACAACCAATGGGGGGAATTTTGGGATATTCTGGAGGTAATAAAAAGAGAATGTCGGTATTAGAAACTTTAAATTTTTTGGATGATAAGGGCATTCCTTTGACTAAGACGGCGGTGTATGATTTATGATCAATTTGTTTTCTACCAACGATGATATTTTTAGCTACTTTTTCAAGTATTTTTAGTTCTTTGCTAATTCTTTGCGGGGGTTGAAAGTTAGAGTTATTAGAGATGATTTTAATTGTCATTATTCAGATCTGTAGCAATTTTTATGCTCATAAAATACAAAATGATTCCCCTTACATTACCCTTTATAAAGGGGACTTGGAAATAATAGACATACCTCATAACTATGAGAAATGCTATATGTAATTTTTACTGACTTTTTATCATCTAAAATTAGTCAATTCCTTTAACAATTTTGGGAACAGTCCAAACTTTTGAGCCTTCCTTGAGGGCTTCATTTTCCTTGAGGGGTTTGGTACCTTTAAAACCTTCTTCCATAACATCATCATTACCAATTTCTGGTAATTTTTTTCTCAATTCTTCTACAGTCGCTCCATTGGGTAAATCGACTAATTTTCCATTAATAGTTGCTCTCATATTTATCTATGTTTTTATTTAGTGGTTGACGACGAAGTTAGTTGGTGGTGTGGTGAGATTATTATCTGATTGATAGTTAGCTTTTTGCTGGGATATTAAGATTATTCCAATAACTAAAAAACCTAATATCATGGTGACGTTTACTGTCAAAAATTGACGATCAATATTACTTTTTAAAAGCCGTATGTCTTTTTGAATTGTGCTTAAGTTTTTAGACTCTAATTGATTAATTGTTTTCTTCAGAGATTCTATGTGATGATGTTGTTGATTAAGGGTATGTTCTAAATTTTCTGATTTGACAAGAATATCGCTGAATTTTTGCTCTAATTTTTGAGAATCTTCCGAGGGTTCGATAATCAATTTACCGTTAATAGTTTGCATGATTTATTACCCTTAATTAAAGATATTTGTATTACCGATAGGATGATATGTTTGATTATTATTTTGAGGATTAAATTGGTCAAAAACAGGAATTAAGTCGATGAAACTATTGGCGGAGTTTTTTAACTCATTGCCCAAAGTCTGACCAATCGCCGCTACTTCTACCCTTATTCCTCGTCTTCTCAGTTTTGCTACTAGATAGGCAAAGTCGGAATCTCCTGTGAGTAATACTACTATATCAGGACGAACTTCGAGGGCAAATTCTAGGGCATCGATGGCCATGACAACGTCTATATTGGTTTCAAATTCGTTACCTTTTGCTTTTCCTTCCTTGGTGACGACTACAAAGCCGTTACTTTTGGCCCAATAAACTAATTTTTCCTTGCTTTTTCTCTGTTCTTCAAAACGTTCTCTGGCTGGGGGTAAACCGATATAGATTACCATTTCGACTAATTCTCTTCCCTCTTCTGGGTTTGCGAGATAGTCTCTTATTTTTTGCCAGTCTAGTTTTCGATTAAAACTTTGAGCTGCGATGGTTATATTATCGCTATCGGCAAAAATCATAACTTTTCTAGTGATTTTCATCAATTCATCAATTTATCTATTGATTTTTTTGTTTCTCAATTACAACAGCTAGTAGGAAAAGGGGTTTTCTTAGAAATATTCCTGTTCTACTAGATTACACTCATTTCATTTTGACAACAAAGACTGGTTTTATGGTTTTCAAAATATCCCCAAATCCTTATCATTACTGTTTTACGCTGTTTATTTAAATCTATTATTGCCATGGAAAAAAACACAAAATCTACACAATAACGAAAAACCCCGAAATGCTCATTATTTCGTCCTATTGTGTCGATGCCTTGCCCTGTATGGGTTTCAGTTTCTTATTTTTGTTGTGCAGTTTTGATTTTTTGTGTTATGATTACTATTGTGTAGATTCAAAGGCTAAAGCTCTTGTAGCGTAATGCCTCTGAAACGAAGATCCTACCCATGGGGTTACATGGGATTTGTTGGAAACAAGGGTATTCTCTCTTCACTACCATATGCTTGTACCCTACCCATGGGGTTACATGGGATTTGTTGGAAACACCTCCTTAATCAATTAGATTTTGGGGGTGTTTTATATGTTGTTTTGAGTTAGAGTGAAGGACACAAAAAAATCCCTCCTTTCAAAGTTTAGGAGAGATTAAAATTAAGAATATTGCGATCGCACTTTGAATATGGTTGTATTCGCAGTCGTCGTAACTGCCAAGGAAACTGTATTAAGAATCAAGATTAACATTTTCAACGGTTTTAGGCACTTCAAAATCTAAATTATTAGAAAGCCTTGCCCCCTGAATATTAACCTTGTGTAACTTAACATTAGTCCAATAAGCCGCATATAAATCAACATTAGTCAAATTAGTACGGTGTAACTTAGCATCACTCAAATTACAATTTTGTAGATTTGCCCAAGTTAAGTTCGTATTCGTCAAATTAGCATTACTAAGGTTCGCCTGTTGTAAATCTGCATGGGCTAAATTTGCACCGAAAAGATTGACTTTGTATAAATTAGCACCCTGTAAAAAACCATGGTTTAAATTTGCCCTTTGTAACTTACTTTTGCTTAATTCCACCTCTGTAAGCCTTGCAAAACTTAGGTTAGCACCTTGTAACTTAACACCAGTTAGTGACGCACCTTTCAAATCTGCACCCACTAATAAGGCTTTTTTGAGGTTAGTATTAGTTAAAACCACACGACTTAAATTGGCTTTTTCTAAATTAACACCCTCCAGATTTAACTTCATTAAATTAGCATTCATCAACACATCCCGTAAATCTTTGACAAAACGCAAGTCAGAATGGGTTATGTCTATGTCACCTAAGTATGAAGCTAATTCAACCCCCATAAACTTACAGCCACGAAAATCTCTTTCTCCCTGCCTATAAAGTTCTTCTAATTGTTGTTGATTAATTGTTTTTTTGAACCATAAACCTTGTTTTCTTAATATATCCACCATGTTAATTTAACTCCTATTTTATGATTAAGGGTTGATTTATTCTAAAATGTTATAGTTAGGGCGGGGAACAGGGAACGGGGAATAGGGAATAGTTTTTGATGGTTTATGATGGTAAATTAATAATCTAAGTATTTTTAACTACTCCTTAATCTCGAAATTATCAAAATACTGTATTCTTTTTTTATTAAGTTTTTTGGCATTTTTGTCTTCCTACTTTGAATTACTTCTGTCAATTATCACCAGAAAATTTTATCCCGAACTCAAGTTAACTATTTATTCAGATAATCGGGCGATCGCATCTATAATATTATCAACAGTTTCAGGAATCAAATCTAAATATTCATTCAATCGTCTGAGGTATAAAGATAAATCACCAATTTGAGTTAAATCATGTTGTATCTTAGTAGGTTGAGCATGGTATTGAATATATTGATGAAAATAAGTTAAATCACGGATAAACTGTACAAGGGATTTATCATTAAAAGACTTAGCAACATTGACCACAGAATCTAAACAATAAGATAGTTTTTTATGTTCCTCCTTTAAAGTAGTAATTAGATAAGGCGCAGGAGTAGATTCTTCCACACCCTCAAGGCTGTTTCTAAGACTTTGTACCTGATTACCCGAAGGTAAACTCTCGGCAAACTGTTTAACAATATCCTTCATATTAAGACAAATTATAGAAACTCGATCCTCAACATCACTTAAAAAATCCTCCTGTTGTTCAGCTGTAACCTCCTCCTCTTGCAATTGATAGGAATTTAATAAATTTTGATAGCTACAATCTCCAGTTAACTTGACATAAGCAATAAAATTTCTTACTAATCTTTGATGAAATAAAGCAATATCATCAGAAGCATCATCATCTTTGATAGGGGGGGTGACAATATTAGTATCTACTACGGGTTTATCTAAAGAAACATGATTCATCTTTTTTACCACCTTATTTTGGAGAAACTATCTTAAACTTTGTCTCGGGGAAACTCTTATAGAACCCATTTGGTATCTAGTAGAATATTGAGAGGAACAAATTGATAAATGGAATAATGGCTTACTCTAGCAGTCTAAGTGATCAAGAATGGGAAATAATTAAACCTCTATTACCAAAGAAAAAAAGAACTTGTCCA
>NZ_JBSZCP010000004.1:0-8299 GCF_054166785.1 Cyanobacterium sp. | reverse complement strand
GAATTTTGGCTTCAGGAACTGGAGTTTCAGCTTATCGCCCAGATGTAAGACGAGATAATAGAGGACGCAAGAAATCTACTATAATGCAGTCTGTTGGGTAAGAAGCTCACATTTCAGCGTAGCGAATGTGAGTAGTTCACCCCAAGTCGTTGATTTTCATATAATTTAATAACCAATTTGCCATGGTGGCGCGACGGGTTTCGAGGGGGCTAAATTCTCCAATTTTGTAACCTTTAAATCCTAAATCTTCTTTGAGGAGTTGTTTATTTTCTTTGGGAATTGAGCGAGTTAATTTTACATTGGGGGGGCGATGGGCAATAAAATCAGGGGGTTGAGGATATTCCGTACGCCACGATTCTTCTACTTCTGAGTTATCCCATGTGTCGGTTTCTTCATCATATCTGTAACCTAGATAATGCCATATTAATTCGTTACAGGTGCGATCGTCTATTTTTTTATTTAAAATATCCCAGATGGTTTCTTTTGTTAGTGGTGGTAGCATATATGACTTTAGCGTTGCTGATTTTAGATATTATTTTTAGTTTAGGTGGGGAATGGGGAATAGGCAATGGGCAATGGTAATAATAGTTTTAGTATTATCTATTTGCTGTAGTTCAATGATGTTTAATACCAAACAAAAATAAGCAACACCTAAAAGAGAATTGATAGATATGAAGATATTCTCAAAAATTTAAAGAGTCTTAATAAATGTTATAATTTCCCACTGGGTAGTTACATAAATTCTAAGCATAATGAGCAAAAAGCGTATTTTATCAGGGGTACAACCTACAGGAAATTTACATATCGGCAATTATTTAGGAGCCATTCGCAACTGGGTAGAGATGCAACCCCAGTATGATAACTTTTTTTGTGTGGTGGATCTCCATGCTATTACTGTACCCCATGATCCCACGGTTTTAGCCCAAGATACTTATAACATTGCGGCGTTATATCTTGCCTGTGGTATCGATTTAAACTACTCTACTATTTTTGTCCAATCCCATGTGACTGCCCATAGTGAGTTGGCATGGTTACTTAATTGTGTAACTCCTTTAAATTGGTTAGAAAGAATGATTCAGTTTAAGGAAAAAGCCATTAAACAAGGGGAAAATGTCAGCGTTGGTTTATTAGATTATCCTATCCTGATGGCATCGGATATTTTATTGTATGATGCAGATCAAGTACCCGTGGGAGAAGACCAAAAACAACATTTAGAGTTAACCCGTGACATTGCCATACGTTTTAATGATCGTTTTGCCACAGAAGAATCCCCTGTTTTAAAAGTTCCTGAGCCTTTGATTCGTAAGGAAGGGGCGAGGGTAATGAGTTTGGCAGATGGTACGAAAAAGATGTCTAAGTCTGATCCTTCTGATTTGAGTCGTATTAGTCTTTTAGATTCTGCTGATATGATCAAGAAAAAGATTAAGAAGTGTAAAACTGATCCTACCATGGGTTTGGCGTTTGATCCGGCTCGTCCTGAGTGTAATAATTTACTGGGTTTATATACTATTTTCTCTGGTAAGACAAAGGAGGAAGTAGCGGTTCAATGTGCTGATATGGGGTGGGGTAAGTTTAAGCCTTTGTTGACTGAGGCGACGATTGAAGCCTTGACTCCTATTCAGACTAAGTATGCGGAAATTGTGGCGGAAAAGGGTTATCTTGATTCTGTATTAAAGGATGGTAAGGATAAGGCTGGGGAAGTGGCAGGGGCTACCCTCAAAAGGGTAAAAGAGGCTCTTGGTTTTTTGATTGGTTAATAGATATTTTTAACCTTGTGCTATAGAAACTTTATCCTATTTCTATAAAGTTGATCTCCCCTACTTAATAAGGGGAGGGATATTATTTAAAATTTTCTATAAATTATTTAGAAATTCGATCATCAAAAAAACTTTCTCAACCTCCTCTAAATTAGTGAATTTTGAATGTTAAATGTACCATTATTTTTGCACTTTACATACTTTCAAATATTATGAAAAACTTATTTATCTACATTATTAAAAAAATATAAAAATGGGAAATAATTTGTCAAAACTACAAGGTGCGATCGCCCTTAAAGAGTTTCTAATCACCGCAGAAATTACTCCTCCAAAAGGGGGAAATCCAGAAAGAATGTTAACAGTGGCAAAGGTGTTAAAAAATAGAGTCCATGGGGTCAACATTACCGATGGAAGTCGTGCTGTGTTGAGGATGTCATCGGTAGCCGCATCGGCTTTATTATTAAAAGAAGGCATTGAACCTATTTGTCAAGTGACAGGGCGCGATCGCAACTCTATCGGTTTACAGGCAGATTTAATGGGGGCTTATGCCCTAGGCATTAGAAATATTTTAGCACTCACAGGAGATCCCATAAAAGCAGGGGATCATACCCAAGCTAGGGCTGTTTTTGAGTTAGAATCTATCAAATTATTAAAGTTAATTGATAAATTAAATCTAGGTTTTGATATTAATAATAAACCGTTAGTAGATGGTAATTTAGACTTATTTGCAGGGGCAGCGGTGGATCCTCAATCCAAAAGTTGGTCTGGTTTACAAAGACGTTTTGAAAGAAAATTAGAAGCAGGGGCTCAGTTTTTCCAAAGTCAATTAATCACTGATTTTGAAAAGCTAGATAAATTTATGACCCAAATTGCTGTTAAGGGCGATCGCCCCATTTTAGCAGGAATATTCCTCTTAAAAAGTGCAAAAAATGCTCTATTTATTAATAAATATGTGCCGGGGGTAGAAATTCCAGATCATATAATTCAAAGATTAAAGAAAGCAGAAAATCCCCTCCAAGAAGGAATAAAAATTGCCTCAGAACAAGTAAAAATGGCTCAAGATATATGTCAAGGAGTCCATTTAATGGCCGTTAAAAAAGAAGAATTAATCCCCGAAATTTTAGATTTAGCAGGAATAAAACCCTTACAATAAACCGAATATTATTGACAAAAAATAAATCAAACAACAATTAACCCACCACATCAGGAAAAGAAAAAGCAGGACGATGGGGAGTATTTTTTAGTGCCACCATCAAAGCATCATGGATTTTTCCATTGGTAGCTAGAATGCGCCCTGTTTGAATGTCGAAATCTGTACCATCATAGGCTGTTATATATCCCCCCGCTTCCCTAACGATAACCACCCCAGCGAGTAAATCCCAAGGACTCAAACCCCTTTCCCAATAACCGTCTAATCTTCCCCCTGCCAACTCACACAAATCGAGGGAGGCACTTCCAGCCCTTCTCACCCCTTGGGTTAGGTGGGTAAGATAACAAAATTCAGCGTAGTTATTATCATCGGTTTCTCGTCTATCGTAGGCAAATCCTGTCACTAGCAAACTATCTTTCAATTCCTCTGTGTTGGATACGCCGATGGGCTTGCCATTAAGGGTTGCCCCCAATCCTTTCCCAGCACACCATAGCTCATCTCTCATGGGGTTATAAACCACCCCTACCGAGGGGATACCGTCAATATTTAGACCGATGGAAACGGCGGCTTGAGGGTAGCCATGGGCATAGTTGGTGGTGCCGTCTAGGGGATCAATTACCCATTGATATTTGTGGTTTTGATTGCCACTTTTTCCTGATTCTTCGGCAAAAATAGCATGATTGGGGCAGTGTCTTTGTATGACTTTAATTACTTGCGCCTCGGATTCCTTATCTACTTGGGTGACAAGATCACCTGATCTACCTTTTTGGGCGATCGCCAATTGTTTGCCCCAATAGTGACTAAGTACAGCCCCCCCAGCCCTTGCGGCCAATAGGGCAATATCAAGATAAATAGAAATTGATTCTTTAGCAGTCATTTTGTTAATTGATAATGGATCATTGAGAATTGATAATAAAACAAAAATTTAAAGATTATTATTTTTGCCTTAATCAGTTGATACGATATTCTCTTTTCACATAGTCTAATAAACCTTCACAGGAATCAAGTAACAAATCAATCACATAATCAAAACCTGACTCTCCACCATAATAGGGATCTGGTACTTCCTTATCAGTATGATGGGATGCAAAATCACACATTAACTTAATTTTGTCTCTATATTTTCCCTTCAAATCTAAAGATAAAATATCCTGATAATTAGCCTTATCCATAGCTAAAATTAAATCGAAATATTCCAAATCAAAATCTTCAATTTGTCGAGCTTTTCCTACTAACTTTATATCTCTTTTTTTTGCCGCTTGTCTCATGCGAGCATCAGGAGGAGAGCCGATATGATAACGGGAAGTTCCCGCAGAATCACAACTAATCTCATCTTGTAAACCCTCTTTTTCTATTAAATGAATCATAATATTCTCCGCTGAGGGCGATCGGCAAATATTACCTAAACAGACAAATAATAACTTAACCATTTAAAAAATAATAATAAAATTCTGAAAATTAAGTATTAAAAAATAACAACTACCGACAAAACTTATAATAAATTAAGGGCTGAAAAATCCTCAGCCCCCATGATTAACTATTTACCTACATTCCAGGAAGTCCAAAACTACCAGTTAACTCTTCCATTCTCTCGCGCATAGTCTCAGTGGATTTTTGATAGGCATCTCTATAAGCAGCGGTAACACTTGCAGATAAAGCATCTGAACCATTGGCTAAAGCCTCATCTTTAATTTCTACCTTCAAAGGCTCTTGATTTCCGCTCATGGTGACAACCACTAAACCATCTTCACTTTGCCCCTGAATTTCCATGGTTTCTAGTTCTTGTTGGAGTTGTTTTGCTCCCTCTTGCACTTGTTGGGCTTTTTTGAAGGCTTCCGCAAGTTCCTTCATTTTACCTAAGCCTAGTCCAAATCCTTTTCCTTGTGCCATATTTATATACTCTTTTTACATTAACAATAGAATAACAAACAAATTTTAACACTACCTTGATCAAATCTTTGATGACAAAGTAGCGATTGTTTAAAGTTTGCCCAGTTTCTGAGGATTTTAGTCATGGGGCAAATAGTCTAGGCAAAGAATAGCCGACAAATATAAACAGCACTAAAAATTCCCACTACATCGGCTATCAATCCCGCAAATAGGGCATGGCGTACTCTCTTAATGCCCACTGAGCCAAAATACACGGCTAAAATGTAAAAGGTGGTTTCTGTAGAGCCATACATGGTGGCTGCAATTTTACTGATGAGGGAATCAGGCCCATGGGTTTCCACCAAGTCACTGAGTAAACCAAAAGAGCCACCCCCAGAGAGAGGACGCATGATAGCTAGGAGGAGATTTTCAGGAGGAAAACCGAGGATTGATAATGCGGGGGAAAGGATATTTAGCATCACATCCAATGCTCCACTTTCTCTAAACATCCCAATGGCGACTAAAATGGCGACTAGGTAGGGGATAATTTGAATGGCGATGGTGAAGCCGTCTTTTGCTCCTTCGGTGAATACTTCATAGACTTTAACTCTCTTAAATACTAGGGCATAGAAGGGAATACCCATTAACAGAAGAGGAATTATATATTTAGCGGTGGTGTTGAAAATATCGGCAAAGGATTCAATCATTATTTTTCTGTGATGAAATATAGTTTAATTTGGGTGATTCTTAACAATGGGCTTAAGCTCATTGCCCGTTACTTCCCTTTTAAAGTGTTAAAAAATTTGATCTGCAATTTAGATTAATTATTCATTAAAATCTGATTCTTCCATTTCTTTTTTTAGTTCGGGAAGGGCAAATTGGGGTAATTTTGAGAGTAGTTTTACGGCGGTTACTCCTGCTATGGTGGAGCAAGATGTGGCGAGGATGGTAGGGATAAACAAGTCACTGGCGTTTACTCCCATAAGGGCTACCACGGTGGCAGGGAGGATTAATTGTACGCTGGAGGTGTTGATGGCTAGAAAGGTACACATGGCGTTGGTGGCGGTTTCGGGGTGGGGATTAAGTTTTTCTAATTCCTGCATGGCTTTTAAACCTAGGGGGGTGGCAGCGTTACCTAAACCCAACATATTAGCGGACATATTTAGTACCATGGCACTCATGGCGGGATGGTCGGGGGGAACTTCTGGAAATAGCCAAATGGTTATGGGACGGACAATACGGGCGATCGCACTTACTAACCCCGCCGCCTCAGCAATTTTCATAATACCTAACCATAGAGCCATAATACCAATTAACCCAATGGCCAAATCTACCGCCAATTTAGCACTATCAACGGCCGCCTGAGTAACCGCTTCAATGTTGCCATTTATTGCCCCGACAACCACAGAAATAGCAATCATTCCAAACCAAACATAATTAAGCATAAGAATTTATTTAAGCAGAAAAATTAACATTCATTTTGACACACCATCACAAAGAAATATTAATTTTAGTCACAAAAAATGTAAAGTAATATCAAGATTTATTGCTCCTTCTCCCGAAAATATGGCTCTGAGCCTAATCTAATAATATTGTGTAAACTTTATTGATAACGGTTAATAAAATATATGCCATACACCACAGAAGACGGCGGTAAAATTAATAACTTCGCCCATGAGCCCAAAATTTATAGAGCTCAAGCCCCCACAGAAAAAGAAAAAAGAAACAACTTAATCCTGCTCATTTTTTCCGTCCTCCTTGTAGCCGGGGGCATTGCGATCGCCTTTTATGCCTCTGCTAACACCCCCGTATCTTAAAAAATAAAGTCTCCGTAGCTCCGATAAAAGACATAAACCACAACCATAGACGATAAGATGAAATAAGACAGTAATAATTCTTTACCATCATTAACAAAACTATGTTTTTATTTGGACTCGGAGACAAAAAACTAACCCTACCCAAACCCGAAGAAGCCCTCAAAGGTAGAGACAAAAAAATGCCCCTACCCTCCAAGCATTACGTAAACGGTAACCCCTTCAAAACCGAATATCCAGCCCACATGGAAAAAGCAGTATTCGGTATGGGTTGTTTCTGGGGCGCAGAAAGAAAATTTTGGCAGCTAGAAACAGGAATCTACCTCACCGCCGTGGGTTATGCCGCAGGTTATACCCCCAACCCCACCTACGAAGAAGTCTGTAGCGGTTTAACAGGTCATAACGAAGTTGTCCTAGTAGTTTATGACCCCCAAATTATTAGTTACGAAACCCTCTTAAAAGTATTCTGGGAAAACCATAACCCCACCCAAGGAATGCGCCAAGGTAACGATAGAGGCACTCAATATCGCTCAGGGATTTATACCTATTCTGCCCAACAAAAAGAACTAGCCCAAAAATCAAAACAGCTTTACCAACAAGAATTAAACAAAGCAGGACATGGGGAAATTACCACCGAAATCCTTGACGCGCCAGAATTTTACTTCGCCGAAGGCTACCACCAACAATATCTCGCCAAAAACCCCAACGGTTACTGCGGTTTAGGAGGTACAAAAGTTTGTTTTCCTGAAGTTTCCTCCCTTACCAACTAAAAATATCAACAAATGTGAACCTTTCTTCAGAAAGAGATTTTTTTAAGTTAATCTGATAGTAAACAGTCCTTTTTCTTTAAATTAAAATTGAGGTCGTATGTCTGATTTAAATCGTGGCATTATGAAATTTGAAGGTGCTGATAAGCCTATTATCGTAGGCATTTCTGCCTTTATCATTCTTGGTGCTATTACTGCGTTAATTATTTGGGCATTAAACTCCGCCTATGCCGTAATCTAATTACAAAACATCCGTGATAAGGGATCAAAACCTCTTGTTACAAAAAAACCATGGCAAGGGGTAAAAACCCCTTGTTAAACAATAAAGCTAAACCTATTTAATTCTTTGTTTTTTCAGTAAAACCTTAACAATTAACCACAGTAAAAGTGAGCTTTTTTAAACCCAGTGAAATAGTTTGTTTAGATAATCAAAATAAGTCTTTATATTGTGAAATTATTGATGTTATAATTCCACAGAATAAATGCTGGGTTCGTCCTTTAATGTTAGTTAACTTCAGACCACAAGAAGATTATGAAAAGGCTGTGAAAAACATTGATGATCTTCGCTTCACATCTGACTTACTATGGAGTACAAAATATTTTCGACCAGTTTTTGATACCGAATACATAACCTTTTGTTGTCAATTGCCAGACTTTGAATTTGACGATAAAAAAATATTAAATGCCAAAAAAACCCTCAGACACTTCATTCAAGATCTTTGGCTGTTTGTTGAACCTCCCCTGCCTGAAGGCAAGGGGATTCCCATATAGACTCTTAACTAGACCGTAGTCCCCGCTACTAACGCCGTTACTGGGCTGTTTATTTTACTTCCACGGGCGTACCGACCGCAGAAGGATCAAAAAATTTATTTATTTTTTCGACTTTGCTATCAATGCTTTAACTTACCAAGCGCGTCACCATTACATTTTCTTGGGCGATAT
>NZ_JBSZCP010000003.1:0-7398 GCF_054166785.1 Cyanobacterium sp. | reverse complement strand
GTGATCCGCTTTTCCTTTGGTGGCTAGTTGTTGAGAGATGCGAGAGGCGGTTTCGATGGGGATAGCAAAGCCTAATCCTTGGGCGTTGGCTTTGATGGCTGTGTTAATACCAATTACTTCCCCTTCAATGTTTAATAGTGGGCCTCCTGAGTTGCCTGGGTTGATGGCGGCATCGGTTTGGATGAAACGAACCCTTTTATCTGGTACTCCTATTTCATTACTTGATCGCCCCATAGCACTTATAATACCTGCGGTTACTGTGTTATCTAGTCCCAGGGGGTTACCAATGGCGATCGCCCATTCCCCAATAATTAAATCTTTACTTTTACCCAATGTCACCACGGGCAAATCAGCCGCATCAATTTTTACCACCGCCAAATCTGTCATGGTATCAATTCCCAACACTTCCCCTTCAAAAAATCGACCATCCCGCAAAGAAACCGTCACGACATCAGAATTTTCGATGACATGGGCATTAGTGACAATTAAACCATCTTCTCGAATAATAAAGCCCGAACCTGTACCAGTGTCTTCCCTAGGGGTATGGGGTACAGAGCCAAAAAAATTTTCTATATTAGTAACTTCCCGAGACGCATTAATTCTCACCACTGCCGGACCAACCTTTTCCGCTGCCGCTGCAATAAAATTAAAATTACGGTGACTTTCTATGGTTTTTCCCTCGTCAACAGAATCACTTAGGGGAATAGAGTAGTTTTCTGATGAAAAAGAATTGTCATAATCCGGAGAAAAATAATTAAACTGTCTGCCTCCCCATAAGCCGAAAGAAATACCAGCGACTAAAAAACCTGTAGAGATAGCGATTCTGGAAAATACTTTGCTCATCTTCGATTGCTATTGATCTTGACCTTTAATCTAACACAATCTACGGGAGCGACACAATCAAAAACAAGAGGCAAAATACCTAACACCTATGGGGACGTAGCACCATACCACGTCCTTTACCACCCAACATTTTAGATAGAAACTTCGCTTAGTTCACGGCTAAGATGGTCAAAAGGCTCATCAATAAAAGAAGTATCTTCAATACCAGAAGCAAAAGCCATGTCTTTAATCATCTCTTTCATGATTTGAATACCTCTGACAGTAGGGCCAATGGGTACTCCAAGGGAGTTATAAGTTTCTCTTAGTCCTTGTAAAACACGCTCATCTAAAACGCTTGTATCCCCTGCAATGAGGGCATAACTAACATAGCGTAGGTAGTAATCCATATCCCGTAAACAAGCAGAATAACGGCGGGTGGTGTAAGCATTACCCCCAGCGCGGATAAGCTCAGGTACTTCTTCAAATAATTGTTTACCAGCATTTAAAACTAACTCAGGGGAGTTGGCGTTAATAACATTGGCAATTTGAATTCTGGTAGTACCCGATTGAAAATAAGATTTTAAAGAATCAATGGCATCTCTATCGAGATAACGCCCTGAGACATCATAGTTTTTTATTAAGCTAGTTACGGCATCGAGTAACATTTTTTTCTCCCAACAAATATTTTAATTTTTAACTATTTAAAGAGTTATATTTATTTTAATCTTGATCCTGACTGGCTCGTCAACATCATTATATGGTGACGTTCTCACACTGACCTAGGGTACATATGCGAGGTTCTTAATTTCGCAATTAAGATTTTCTGCTTCATCGGACGGAACTAAATATTTTAGATTATTCTATAATATTCCCGTTATCGCTACCCTCCACAGACTGTGTACGATTCGCCTAACCGCAAATTTACTGTTGACTATTTTTCTAAAAAAATAGATTTCTGGAAAACACTACAAATAAATTCCCCTAGGAAAACTATTTCTAGCTATACAATAGGAATAATAAACAGCGAGACTATTATCTTATTTTTTGTACCTGGATTGATAAGAAAAGTATCAAATCTTTACATATTTTCTAATTTTATGGCTATTGTTTCTTCTTTCAAAAATTTAGTTACGACCCTTGCTCTATCCTTGATGGTGGGCTGGGGAATATTTGTTGCCCCTCTCATGGCTTTACCTACGGATTTAAGCCCCGATAGCTTTGTAGCTCAGGCGGTAGAAAAAACAGGGGATGCGGTGGTGCGTATTGATACGGAAAAGGTTATCAGTCGTGGCTCTGCTTTTGATCCTTTTATGGATGATCCCATGTTGCGTCAGTTTTTTGGTAATGGTTTATCGGGTAGAATGCCCCAAGAAAGAAAAGTGGCAGGGCAGGGTTCAGGGTTTATTGTCGATAGTTCGGGAATTATCTTAACTAATGCCCATGTGGTTAGTGATGCGGACAAGGTGACTATTACTCTCAAAGATGGTCGTAAGTTTTCTGGGGAGGTGACAGGCACTGATCACATTACGGATTTGGCGGTGGTGAAGGTGGATTCTGAGGGGGAGCTTTTACCCACAGCCGTTTTAGGAGATTCTGGGGCTGTGAAGGTGGGGGATTGGGCGATCGCCGTTGGCAACCCTGTGGGCTTAGATAATACGGTTACGTTAGGAATTATTAGCACCCTCCATCGCTCTTCTTCGGAGATTGGCATTTCTGATAAAAGAATTGACTTTTTACAAACGGATGCGGCCATTAACCCGGGTAATTCGGGGGGGCCTTTATTGAATGCTAAGGGGGAAGTGGTGGGTATTAATACCGCCATTCGTGCGGATGCCATGGGTATTGGTTTTGCTATTCCTATTAATAAAGCGAAGGAAATCCAAAATACTTTGGCTATGGGGGGAGAAGTACCCCATCCCTATGTGGGCATTCAAATGGTTAATGTGACCCCTGATTTGGCGAGGGAAAATAATGATAATCCTAATTCTGCATTTATGATTCCTGAAGTGGAAGGGATTTTGGTGGTGCAGGTATTGTCTAATACCCCCGCTTCTGAGGCGGGAATCCGTCGGGGTGATGTGGTAGTGAAGGTTAATAATCGTCCTATTAGTGATGCGGGGGAACTTCAAACTTTGGTGGAAAAAACTGGGGTTGATAAAAATATTCGTTTTTCTGTGCTTAGGGGCGATCGCACTCTGGATCTTAATCTCAAAACTGCCCAGTTAAGATGATGGATGGTTACGTGAGAAATATAGGTGTTGGTGAATTAAAGTATGATTTGTAGTTATAAATTAATAAAGTAAGCATCTTGTATAAAAAATGAACCTTAAAGCACTTATTTTTGATGTTGATGGTACCATTGCTGAAACTGAAAGAGATGGTCATAGAATCGCTTTTAATCTTGCTTTTAATCAACTGGATTTACCTTGGCAATGGGATGTAGATTTTTATGGTAGCTTATTAGAAATTGGGGGTGGAAAAGAGCGTTTTACACATTATCTAAACAACTATCAATCTGATTTTAATTTACCTTCTTCCCTTGAGGAATTTGTGCAAAATGTTCACAAAATAAAAAATAAATATTATGCCCAATTAGTACAAGATAAAACCATTAAATTACGTACAGGGGTAAAAAGATTAATGACAGAAGCCCACGAAAAAAATGTACGCCTTGCGATCGCCTCTACCTCTGCCGTAAAAAATGTTAAAGCATTATTAGATGGTACTTGTAACCCAGAAATGATTTCATGGATAGAAGTTATCGCCGCAGGAGATATGGTAGAAAACAAAAAACCCGCCCCTGATATTTATGAATTAGCCCTCGAAAAACTAAATCTTTCCCCTGAAGAATGTGCCACCATAGAAGATACTAACCAAGGCTTAGTAGCTGCCACTAGAGCCAATATAAAAACTATCATTACGGTTAATGACTACACAAAAGAACAAAAATTCGACTCTGCTATGGTCGTTTTAGATAGTTTAGGAGATAATAAAAATCCTTGTCAAATGATGCAATATCAGGAAGAAATAACATCTTTAATATCTCAAATAGATGGGAAGTATCTCACCATTGATTTTATTAATCAAATATTATAATAAAGTATAAAAATATCCTTCTAAATTCTCTGCAAAATTAAGAAAATTCAAAATAGTAAATACTACTTATAAGTATGATAAATTCTAGCTGTTAATTTTAAATATATAGTAATTTAATAACTTTAAAAAATGCTTCAAGTAGGGCGAGTTTGTAAACAACTAAATATTAATACTCAAACTATTTATTATTATGAGCGTATTGGTTTAATACCTACTTTAAAAAGAAATGAATCAGGTTATCGTGTTTTTTCCTCAGAAGATGTAGAAATATTAAAGTTTATTATTAAAGTAAAATCCCTCGGTTTAACCCTTGAAGAAATCAAACAATTATTAGAACTCAAACAAGGGCGATCGCTCACCTGCCAAGCAGTATATAATCATTTAAAGCAGAAAATAGACACAATTAATCAGAAGATAAACGAATTAGAATCTATCAAACAAGAACTAATCCCTTTACTACAAGAATGCGAAACAAAAATTGACACGAGTAACCCTAATCGTCAATGTAAATTATTGTGAATTGAGTTCAAGCACAAAACCCTACAAGTGCAACCATCTTTTATTCGTTACTGCCACCATTACCCATTCCTTGAAATTTTATTGTCCATTATCAATTATCAATTATCAATTAATTACCCCTTGACATTATACCTAGGTATAGACTTTATCCTAGAAATAGTTAAAGCAAATATAAGTCATACTTAAGAAAATATGTTCCATAAAATTAATGAAAACCTTGCCATTGGTTCGATAGCAGAAACAGAGCAACTAAAAGAGGTAAAGCAACAAGGATATAACACCGTTATCGATTTATGCTCATTCGGGGAAGGAAATCAATTAGATAGTCAAACCATTACCGACATTGGTTTCAACCATGAAAATATTTCCGTTTCTCCCCCAACCTTAAATCAAGAAACCCTAAACTTTTTTATCGAAAAACTAGATAGTTTACCTCAACCTACTTATATTCGTTGTGCATCGGGATTAAGGGCGGGAGTTTTTACCCTTTTAGCTTTAGCAAATAAAGAAAATTGGACAGAAGAAAAATATTTAGAAGAGTTTGAAAAATTAGACTTACCGAAAAAACAAATTATTATGGATTTTGCCCATAATTACTTTCAAAAATAAGGAGAAAAAACTATGTCTTTAAAATTAGAAATACTCGGCACTGGTTGCAAAAAATGTCAACAATTAGAAGCCAATGTGAAAACTGCCATTGAAACACTCAACCTTGAAGCGGATATTAACCATATTACCGATAGTGTAGAAATTGCGATGCGTGGGGTGATGACAACTCCTGCTTTGGCTGTTAACGGTAAAGTTGTGAGTAAGGGTAAGGTTTTAACTGCTGAACAGGTGGAGAAATTTTTATAAAAATTTTAGCTGGTTGACCAATATTTAATTAGGTGGGGTTTTTTATGACCCTACTATTATTTTTTTTAAAATATTCGAGGAATATTATATGTTTGATTTATTTTACCCTTTTGACTGGTTATCAACGCAAATAGTAACTAAATTATTTGGTTTATCCGTTGATTCTCCCCTTGGTTCTAGTCTTCATTTTTTCTTTTATGATGTTCCTAAAATCTTAACTTTATTATTGGTAATTAGTTTTGTTATTGGTACTTTACAAAGTTTTTTGGATGCTGAAAGAGTTAGGGAATATTTAGAAGGAAAAAGAAAGTTAAGTGGCAATATATTGGCGGCAATGTTGGGGGCAATAACTCCTTTTTGTTCTTGCTCTGCGGTGCCTTTATTTATCGGTTTTCTGAAAGCTGGAATACCTTTGGGGATAACTTTTTCTTATCTTATTTCTGCTCCCATGGTGGATGCGGTAGCAGTCTTTTTATTATTAGCTTTATTTGGTTTGAGGGTTACTTTATTCTATGTTATTTTTGGGGTAACTTTAGCGATCATAGCAGGTTATGTTATCGGTGCTTTAAAGTTAGAAAAATGGGTAGAATCTTTTATCTGGGATTTACAAAAGGCTCAGGGTGATGATCAAGATTCTATGGATGATGTTGATTATGATGATAATAATATGACCTGGGGCGATCGCGCTAAAATTGGTTGGTTTCAAGCTAGTGAAATAATCAAATCGGTGTGGCTGTATGTGGTGGTAGGTATCGGCATTGGGGCAGGAATTCATGGCTATCTACCCACAGAATTTATTAGTCAATGGATTGGGGAAAATAATCCTTTTGCGGTATTCCTTGCGGTCATATTTGGTGTACCTCTTTATACCAACGTGGCAGGGGTGTTACCCATTGCTTCTGTATTAGTAGATAAAGGAATGCCCATCGGTACGGTATTAGCTTTTACCATGGCAGTGACAGCCCTTTCTTTGCCTCAAATGATTATTTTAAGAAAGGTTTTAAAACCAAAATTATTAGCAATTTTTATTGGCATAACTACCTTTGGCATTATTGTAGTCGGCTATTTATTTAACGGTTTTTTAGCAGTTTAAAGTTCAGTATATTTACCGTTACCCTTCAATATAGATATTGTTATCATAAAAAGTAAGGTATTAAACATAATGTTTTAGAGTGAAGTTAATCAATACAGAACTTATTTTGAGCCTTAATACTTAAGTGTTTAAAGGGAAAGAATATTAACTTTTTATTTAAAATCATTTATATGTAAAATCCCCGTAATAATCTATACAAAGTGTGGTTTTGCTAACCCCAATATGACTCAACCCACTTCTCTAACATGGAATTTTAAGGGTACAACCTGCACTATGGGCTTAATTCACGCCCCCATGGCAACTATCAACTACTCTGGTGGTGGTAATGGTTGTGGTGCATCAGGAGGCGAAAATCCTGTCACCTTAAATAACGTTTTTGGGGTAACTGGAAGCCCCTTTGGTGGAAGTACAGCAACCCCTAACCATTTTGGCTCTATGTGGGTTAATTCTCTAACTCCTAACAATTCCAATGCCATGGCTTTATATGAAAACAAAACTTTATCCCTTATCCTAGCTAAAGAATATGGAAGCACATATTTCCTGGGAGATACGAAAAATCAATTATTTGATGTGGATATGGGCGATCGCATTTTGTCTCTAACCAGACTTCCTGTTGTTGACACTCCTTAATTTACTTCGGTGAAAAACCAAGATTCTTTGTTGATAAATTAGCTATTCCATAGATAAGGATTTTTGCACCTTTTAGCCATACTTAAAATCCCACGCATAAAACACGTGGGACTATTAATATTTGATGATAAATATTTATTATCTTAAATGTGAGAGCAAGACTCCCGTTTAATTTCTCCCGAAAAAAATACCCACAGAAATAGACAGGAGATGTAAGCGAACCAATAAATAAATCGAGGGATAGCGAGTCCTTGACTTTTCCAATAACTTAACACAAACAATATGTTTTGTGCTATGCTTAATAGCATAAGAAATTCTCTAAAGCAAAATGATAATTCTGGAGTATAAACTAAAAGGCAACCAATACCAATATCAAGCCATTG
>NZ_JBSZCP010000002.1:0-47480 GCF_054166785.1 Cyanobacterium sp. | reverse complement strand
CAAGACGTGTCATAAACAGGTACACTCAAAATCCAAGTTGAAGGCTTGAAGTAAGGCTTGAGCCGTGTGATGGGAAACTGTCACGCACGGTTCTTAGGGGAGGGGCGAGAGGTGACTCTCAAACCTTACCCGATCACTGTAATCTTTGATTCAGTGTGGGAGAAGTCACTTACTATTTACTTATGGGAAAAATTAATTATTAATTAAGATTATGACTGAAGCAGAAAATAAAGACTTTACAAAAGTTGATTTAGAGCGAGAGGATAAAGGCTCAAAAGCCAGACAAATGTTGGGGATGAAGGGAGCTAGTCAAGGCAAAAACATCTGGCAGATAAGATTACAGTTAATGAAACCCATCACTTGGATTCCTTTGATATGGGGGGTTGTCTGTGGGGCTGCGTCTTCGGGGGGATATGTGTGGAGTGTGGAACATTTCTTGATTGCCCTTGCTTGTATGTTTATGTCAGGACCCCTTTTAACGGGTTATACCCAGACTATTAACGATTTTTATGATCGAGACATTGACGCTATCAATGAGCCTTATCGTCCTATTCCTTCGGGGGCGATTACCATTCCCCAAGTGGTGACGCAAATTATTGTGTTATTAATTGGGGGTATTGCCATATCCTATGGGTTGGATGTTTGGGCTGGTCATGATTTCCCTGTACTAACCTGTTTAGCCATTGGAGGCTCGTTTGTATCCTATATTTATTCTGCCCCTCCTCTCAAGTTAAAACAAAATGGCTGGTTGGGGAACTATGCCCTTGGCTCTAGTTATATCGCCCTTCCTTGGTGGGCTGGTCATGCTTTATTTGGGGAGTTAAACTGGACTATTGTGGTTCTTACCCTTATATATAGTATGGCAGGGTTAGGGATTGCCGTGGTGAATGACTTTAAGAGTGTAGAGGGCGATCGCACTTTAGGCTTAAAATCATTACCAGTGATGTTTGGTATTACCACCGCCGCTTGGATATGCGTAATTATGATCGATGTATTTCAGGCGGGAATGGGACTATATTTAGTGAGCATCCACAAAAACCTCTATGCCGCCATATTATTCCTGTTGATTATCCCTCAAATTACCTTCCAAGATATGTACTTTTTACGAGATCCTCTCAAAAATGATGTTAAATACCAAGCCAGCGCCCAACCCTTCCTTGTCTTAGGAATGCTAGTATTAGGTCTTGCCATCGGTAACTCATAACTGCTCCAAATATCGATAAGCAGCATAAGCCATCATTACCACCCCCGTAAAAATAGCGGACTCATCCAACACAAAACGGGGGTGATGCAAGGGATAATTATGTTGTCCCTCCTTTCCTACCCCCAAACGAAACATAGCCCCGGGGGCGTGTTCCAAATAAACCGCAAAATCCTCCGCCCCCAAAGAAGGCTCAGGAATGGAAATCACTTTATCTTCCCCAAAGGCCTCTAGGGCAGACTTTTCCAAAATTTTGGTTAAATCATGGTCATTTTGCACACTAGGCAAACAATACTTATAATTAACCTCCGCCTTTGCCCCATACATCTCACATACCCCCTTGACGATATTACCTATCCATTGGGGTAAATTTTCCCTTAATTGGGGATTGAGCGATCGCACCGTACCCACCATTTTAACCTGATCCGCAATAATATTAGCCGCCCGACCCCCCTTAATCTGCCCAATGGTCAACACCAAAGGATCAAGGGGATTTTGGGTACGACTAATGGCCTGTTGTAGAGTAGTAATCACCTGCGCTGCAATCCAAATGGCATCAATAGCCTGATGAGGACGAGCCCCATGGCCTGCCTCCCCCTGAATGGTAATCTCAATATCATCCATGGCTGAGGTGAGCGCCCCGTATCTAACCCCAATTACTTGGGCAGGAATAGACGGAAACACATGAACCCCAAAAATGGCATCAACACCCTTCATCGCCCCATCTGCCACCATCATAGATGCACCCTGAGCAATTTCTTCGGCGGGTTGGAATAAAAAACGCACCTTCCCTTTCATTTCATCCTTGAGTCGAGACAAAATCATCGCTGTCCCCAAACCTACCGTGGTATGTAAATCATGTCCACAGGCGTGCATAATTCCTGCATTGCGAGAAGCATATTCCAACTGACTCATTTCATGGATAGGTAAAGCATCCATATCCGTCCGAATCGCCAGATAACCACGGGATTTTTCCTTCCCCTCCAACTCCCCAATTACCCCTGTTTTTCCTACCCCCTCCCTTACCCTTAAGCCACAGGAAGATAATACCCCCGCCACATAGGCTGCGGTTTGATATTCCCTACCGCTCAATTCGGGATGGGCATGAAAATGGCGCCGAATTTCAATTAATCTTGGGGTGATTTCCGTAGCTATTTTTTTGATCTCTGATAACATTGCACTCTTACAAAATCAGGTGTTTAGATATATCTATCTTAGTGCCAATCAAATTGAACACCAAAAAAAAGAAGAAAGGATAACGGCGATCGTTACCACTTCCTTCTGCTAATATGAAAAGAGAATCATTAATAAGCTATGGACAATTTCCCAATTTTGTCCAAGATAAGGGACTGGTGAGAGAAGGTTAAGTATTTATCTAATGTAGTAGCCTCCTATCTCACCATTTCTTTTTTAGGCTTCCAGAGACTCAAAGGCTTTTTCCACTCGGCGAAAATCAAATCCTAAAGCCCTGATAGCGTGCCATAAATGTCCTTGTAAGAAGAAAAAGGCAAGGAAAAAGTGAGCATTTGCTAACCATGCACGGGATGTATTTTCCCCATAGGGCAAATTAACGGTATCAGCAAAGTAAGGTACAATTCCCAATTTTACCTCCAATACTGGTCCGTAAAACTCCACAGGATAGGCGAGGGTATTGACGGCACAAAAATAAGCTGCTACAAAACCAGCCAAGGCAATGCCCCCTAAAGAATAGGAAAGAATTGCTTCCCCAGAAAAAACTAACACTTTTCTTGCCCATTTGAGGGGAGGTACTAAAATATGCCATACTCCACCCCCAATTAACATAATACCCACATAGATATGACCTCCCACAAGATCTTCAAGGCTAGAAATACTAGCAAAATGGGTTTGATAACCATAAATAGTCATCGCATCAAGGGTGGGGTTAGTAACTAACCTGACGGTTTGGGTGGTAGAGTCATACAATCCTCCCCAATACATGGCTTTCCCCGCCAAAAGTAAAGCCCCAAAACCAAGAAATAACAAGTGATGTCCGAGGATAAGTCCTAGTTTAGCAGGATCATTCCAGTCAAAGTGAAATTTTTTTGCTTGTCCTTCGGCTTTTTTCAAATCATCCGGCGCTTTTAGGGTATGAAATAATGCTCCTGCCCCCAAAAATGCGGAGGAAATAAGGTGAATCGAACCTATTACAAAGTATGGATAAGTATCAATTACCGCTCCTCCTTCGCCCACTCCCCAGCCAAGGGTGGCTAGATGGGGTAAAAGAATCAATCCTTGCTCACCCATGGGTAAACTAGGGTCAAATCTGGAGATCTCAAAAAGGGTAAAAGCCCCAGCCCAAAAAGCTGTCAGGGCTGCTTGCCCCACGTGGGCGGCAATAAATGAACCGCTGAGGTTGGCAAATCGGGCATTTCCTGCCCACCAGTCATATTTTACGTTCGGGTTGTCGTAGGTTTGCATAGATTATCAAAATTTAAACGGTACTTATTAATAGTATTATTCAATAAGCGTATTCATAAACTAACTTAATTGCAAAATTAATGCAATAAAAATACTGTTAACTTTTATTAACAGGTTTGAGGGGAATGTTGATCCGCCCTTGGATAAAAGCATTAAAGACCAAATGCTGGTTTGATTTGAGCCACCCAAGACTCAATGCGAGAGTCCGTAAGCTCCGATTGATTGTCTTCATCGATGGCTAAACCAACGAATTTACCGTCTTTTAGGGCTTTTGATTCGTTAAATTCATAACCTTCCGCTGACCAATAACCCACGGTTTGCCCCCCTAATTCGCTAATTTTTTCCTCTAAAATCCCCATGGCATCTTGAAAGTTATCGGCATAGCCAATTTGATCTCCTGCACCAAAATAAGCGATTTTTTTGCCTTGGAAGTTAATTTGATCTAAGTCTTCGTAAAGTCCTTCCCAGTCGCTTTGTAATTCCCCTACATTCCATGTGGGACAACCGATGACTAAATATTGGTAGTTGTCAAGTTCTTCGATTTCGACATCGGCAACGTCATGTAAATCAACCACGCCGTCTCCCCCAAGGGCTGTTTGGATAGATTCGGCAAGGGTTTCTGTGTTTCCTGTTTGGGTGCCATAAAATAAGCCTATTTTTGCCATAATTGTTGATCTTTTATTTTGATTACTGGTTAAAACTATTGATAATTACTATCATTAGCTTCATGACTAGAGTAACCTAATTGCGATCTAGTTGCAACTGTTAGTTATAGCGTAATAAACCCCAAAAATTGCGATCGCCCGGAAACCGAGCATAAACGATGACTTCTCCCCGAGAGGCTTCTACGTTGCCAGTAAATAGGTTGCCATAACGGGTTAAGGTTGTCCAATGGTTAGAGGATTTATCAAAAACTCTCACATCGGTAGCGTTATCAATCCTTAATTTAAAGTAGTTATTTTGTCCTGAGTTTAGCTGTCCATTAAAAGGAGATACTAAAAGACCATTATTTTGGGTAAAATGACTAAATGTAAAGGGAAATTCTTGTCTTACGATTTGATTTGCTGTGATGTCATAGGCAAGGATAAAAGGATAGTTATTTTCTTGACTTTGTTCTCCACCAAAAATTTTTAACTGATAATTATCTCGGTGGGGAAATGATGCTTTTATCTGAATAAAATCTCCTTGTCTTTGGACGAATGTATGTTGCCCTTCCACTGGTTGATCATTCTTTTGTAAAGATGCGATCGCCACTAAATTGCGAGGTGCTTTTAAGGTAATATCAACGACTCCATTAGCTAAGATGTGGTGATTTTTATGGCTGATTAATTCAAATTTATTTCTAAAAAAGTGATGGGAAACCGTAGGTAAATTATCAAATTTTTCCCTAGTATAAGAATTTTCTAATAACTGCCATTTATTATTTTCAGGGAAGTGGGTATAAATAAAATGTTGAGGATTTGTTGCAAAGTAAAAGTCATTAAAATTTTTCTCAAAACGATTATCATTAATGGTACCAGCACCCCATGTAGGATCTAATAAAAACCATTTTCCGTCAATTTGAACCCCATTCCAAGCATGGTTAACATTACTATCATTACCAACGGCATAGTCAAAACCTTTGGCATAACCGATAATAATAACTGACCTTAATCCCATATTTTGAGCTAATTGTTGATACAAATTAGCATAGCCAGAGCAAATAGTTTCACGGGTATTTAAAACCGTTCTAACACTAACATCTGGATAAATATTGTAATTCATGAAGGTATTTAAAGATACCACATCATAGGCAATATTATGGGTAATCCAACTATATATTATTCTTGCTTTTTCCTCATCGGTGGTGGCATATTGACTTAAAAGACTGGCTAATTCTGAGGTAGAATTGCCCGAATATTGAACTTGTAAAGCCTTAGCATCTATTTCGGCAAAACGATTATGATTAAGACTGTTAATATCACCTATTACTATGGGGCCATTAAAATCTGTAATAAACTCCTGAGTTAGGGATTTTAATGATGTGATTCTAAAATTAAAACTATTAATAAAACTAACTACATTTTCGTAACTTAATTTGTTTTCAAAGTGCGATCGCCATTGAGGATTACCGTAATGATTAAAAAGTAAAAAACCTAGTAACATTAAAAATAGAAAAAAACGATTCTTTTTCTTTCGCTTCTGTTGTCTAACCCTTTGTCTTTTGCGAACAGAATTATGTTTACTTCTCATCAAAACCTCAACAATAAAAGAATAAAATTAGCGAATACGAGGCTCAAAAAACTCCGTTAACCCCTCTCCCAGTAAAGACAATCCCGTTACCATGGCAGTCATGGCTAAACCAGGGAATAACGCAGTCCACCAAATCCCCGTGGATAAACCATCCAAAGCCAATCTAAGGTCATAACCCCATTCTGGCACATTCTCTGGCAATCCTAGACCCAAAAAACCTAACCCTCCCAAAATTAAAATCGCATCCGCCGCATTGAGGGTAAACAACACAGGTACACTTTGCACCACATTAAAAAACAGGTGTTTTGTCAAAATTCTTTGGGGTGTTGCCCCCATGGCTTGGGCGGCTTCAATAAATAGCTCTGTTTTTACACTGGTGGTATGATTGCGCACCACACGATAATATTGAGGAATATAGGAAATAGATAAAGCAATAGCCGCATTAAAAATTCCTCTACCCACCACAAAAGCAAGGGTAACGGATAATAGTAAACCGGGTAAAGTATAAATAGTATCCATTAAAAACAGTAACAATTTATCTAATTTTCCCCCAAAATAACCACTAATTAAGCCCAAAGGAACTCCAATTATTAAACTTAATCCTGTGGCTAAAATAACAACCTTAAAAGCCGCCTGAGTACCGAAAATTGTTCTGGAAAATACGTCATAACCTTGTCCCGTTGTTCCCCACCAATATTCACTATTTGGGGGCTGATGAATAGGATTAACAAGGGATTCTAGGGGATTTTGAATGATATTTTGATCTTGTAAAAACGATGCACTTAAGGCAAGGATAATAAAAAATAAGGTGATAATTATTCCTCCCATGAGTAGCACATTGTTAATGGTCAATAATTTATTTTTTTTTTGTTTACGATTTGTGATAATCATTATGTTTATGGCATGAACAGGTAATACAATAATTCACTTTTAAAGATATTTTCAAGTAATTAATTATACTATTAATGGCTTAAATACTTTCTCCTTATTTTTTGTTGAAAACAGGAACTTTAAATAAATATAAAAAGTTTTCTTTAAAGTGTAAGTAAAATATTACATCAATAATTGACAAATATTTAGCATTGCTCAACAATCAGTGATTACAAATCGTAGCTTAAACTTTACGTTAAGATAAAATACATACGTATAAAATTAGTTAACTAATGTAAAAAGAGAGTATTAATTACATATATTACATTATCATAAACTAATAAATAACAATATATAGTTAATCTTTTTCAAAATGTTTAAAAAAATTAAGGCTATTTTAACCACAGAGATATTTCCTTCAGAAAATAACACTTCTTCTGATTCTCCTCATAAGGAAAATGTTCCCGAAAGTGCTGTTAGCTTACATAATCAGTTATTTTCCGAGCTTAAAATTCTCACCTCCATCGCTAAAACCTTAGACAGTGATTATTTAAATCAATCTGATTTTAAGTTTTTTCTCCATATTCGGGCTTCTTTTGCTCAAAATAGTGGTGAGTATGAAGGTTTGGAAGATAGTGCAGAATTACTACGAGTTGCGATCGCAGCTCAGTCCATATTTTTAAAAATTGAGCAGACGGAATTACGTTACCGTAGTTCAAAACAACAAGCATATTATGATTATGTGTTACAGATATTAACAGAAGAATTTGAAGAAGCAGACATAGAGAAAGAAGAAGATAATGGCATTTTAACCAATCAAAAAAAAGCCCCTACAAAAACAGTATATTCCCCTACACAATTTAAAGAAAAGCTAAAAATAAAATCGGAAGAAATCAACGCTACGATAAAAAGTGAAGAAGGTAAAATAGCTATTAATGATTACGCTGAATCCGTAGCACAATTAGCCACAGAAAGAGACTTAGGACTAAGATTATTATACTTATTTAAAAGAACAGATATTAAAGATTTAAGTATTTTAAAAGTATTATCTGATATGGTAAATTATTTACAATCAAAAGACCTAAGAAAAACTAATGCTGTGATAGACTTAGTAAGAAAAAATCAAGAAATTTTCCTCCAAGTAAGTCGTATTATCGGTTTACCTAAAAGTAAAGAAACCTTAGAAAACTATGCCCTTATTTTACAATATTTAGGGCTGAGTAAAAAACATGAACAAAACTCAGATCAATATTTTCGCTTAATGGAAGTAATGGGGCAATGGGCAAATTTATATAATATGATTGAAAGTAATCGCTCTGAATATCCTGCCAAACAATATAATTTACCCTCAGAGTATCAAAAGGAAATTCCGGGGGTTGATATTTACCTAAAGCATGAAGATATGATCAATATTTTTAATAAAAAATCCTAATTTGTTGAGCGATATAGCAGTTTCTATTTTGGTGTGGTACAAAAATTTTAGTTAAAAGACAAGAGGTAATAAAAAAATGTACCTTATAATTCTCAAAAATGCAGTAAAAAAAAGGTTAGGTACTGACAAAAAGTTATAAACTTATTGTTCTAAAATTAACTATTATGGTTCAAAGACAATAGCTATTGATTACCTGTAAAACTTCTTCTTGTTTGAGAAATAAATCAATAATTCGCTGTTGATAAAATATAGCTTTGTCTTGATCCTTTTTTTCATAGGCATCAACAAAACTGCGAGTATTATCGGCATACTCCTGATACACTCCAGACAGTCGTAAACTATGGCTTTGCAAACTATCATCTTCAAAGGTTTGATTCGTAAGTGCCTGACTGGTTAACTCAAAAGTTTGAGCAGTATCGAGTATTGATTCTAAATTGGTGTCATCCAACCCTTGCAGTTTTTCTTCTAGGGGGGAAATGGACTTAGTTAATTGACGGCAACCCGATACTCTTGCATCGGCACAACTAACTAAAAATGAAGAGATAAAAATAGTAATTAATATTTGTGTTAAAAGATTAATTTTCACCCTTATTTGTACCTGTGATTAAATGAGCTAAATTTATTTTATGCTCTATGTCAGTACATATATTATCATTATCTATAATGTTTTTGCTAAGGGCAATAACTTCATGGTATAGTCCTTGAGATTCAGCTACAGTTATTAAACTAGCGATTGACCAATAATCTTGAGGTTTTATTTGTAATGATTTTTGATAATTAATTTTAGCCAAATCTAATTGATTTAATTTTTGGCGACACTGTCCACAACGATAATAGCACCAATAGTCGTTAGGTCTAATTTTGAGGGCTTGTTGGAAAAAGTCTAGGGCTGTGAGATATTTCTTTTGATAAAAATAGGCTTTTCCTAAACGGTAGGTAGCCCAATAATCAGAGGGATTACTTTCTAGGGCAACCTTTAAAAAAGGAATAGCTTCTTTATGATGTCCTATTTTCTCCTGTAGGATGTAGCTGGTGCTATACCAAGCCCAATAGTTATCTTTCTGAATGGCACAGGCTTCTTGAAAACTTTTGATAGCTTGATTATATCTACCCAATTCCTCTAATACTTTGCCATGGTAGTACCATGAAAAATAGTCGTTTGGGTAATATTCTAATGCCTTCTCATAACAGAATAACGCATCAAGTAAGTTATTGTGCGATCGCAACATATGACCCTGATTATACCAACCTTGATAATTATCAGGACGACATTCCAAGGTGCGATAAAGACTATTTTGTTCAACCATAACCTGTAGGAATAAAATTAAAACACCTTACTCCTTTTAGTTTAACCTAGTATAGAAACAATTATTAACAAGAAAAAATGACCAACCCTAAAAAAGTTGTTTTTTGTGCCTCCGATTTAGAGGAAAAATACTATCGTGGCATTGGTTTTTATGCCCAATCAGTAATTAAAACAACAAAAAAATTAGGATATGATAACTATCTTTTAACCAGTGCAAAAACTAATCAAATTAGTAACTTACAACAACTAAATATTTTAAGAAATTTTGATAATCCTATCGAACCATCCCTAAAAAGAATAATATTAGACTATATCTCTACATCTATAGGAAAACAAAAATCTCAACAAGTAAATCAAGTTCCTTCTAGTTATTACAATAACAATAAATTGAACTACTTATCTGCCGTAGATGGATATGTAAACCAAACTTCTATTTATAAAACCATTAATCTCCATGCTATTTTATCCAGTAGTCCCTTCAAAATTGATACAAAACAAGCTGACATACTTTTTGCCACTGCCCCTTCTCCTGTCAAAAATAACTATAAAAATGGTTTAACCATTCAAACCATCCATGATTTAATCCCTCTTGTCACCCTATATCATCCTCCTGCTAGTCGTTTTAATTCCCTTTTTTATAAAAATGTTTTAGGGGCGCTGAAATATTCTGATCTAGTTTTAACGATTTCTGAATTCTCTAAACAAGAAATACTCAAAACTTTTCCTAATTATCAAGCAGAAAAAATAAAAGTAATATACCAACCAATTCCCATTGATGATGAAGACAAAAAAATAGCCAAAAATGAAATATTTAATCAGGGAATTTTAAATAAATATAAATTGGAAAAACAAAACTATATACTATACGTTGGGGCATTGGAAATGAGAAAAAATATTGACCGTCTCATTGATGCTTATAGTCTGATTAAAGATAAAATCAAGATGCCATTAATTCTTGTAGGGTCATTAGGTTATGGCAATGAAGTATTCATTAATAAAATCGAGATTGATGCTGGTGGAAAAGCCGATGGGAAAAAAGTTCGCATGACAAAACACAATTATACTTCTGTTAGACATATTGGTTATGTTAATGACTTGGAAAAATTGATCCTTTTACGTAATGCCAATTGTTTTGTTTTCCCTTCGTTATATGAAGGTTTCGGTTTACCTTCCCTCGAAGCCATGACCATGGGCTGCCCTGTTTTAACTTCAAAAATATCTGCTATTCCCGAAGCCTGTGAAGATGCGGCACTATACGTTAACCCTACCAGTATTCCCGAAATTGCTGAGGGTATTTTAGAAATGGTGAATAATAATGCTTTGCGTGAAGAATTAATGAGCAAAGGAGAAAAGCTAACCAATAAATATACTTTTGATAACTATCAATCTCAAATTTCTGAAATATTATCTAATTTATAAAAAAATGAAGCGATGAGGATAGCCAAAAGAAATTATTTTTTTGTGTTGATAAAAAAAGGCAATCACCCCTCGGGATAATTGCCCATAACTTAATCACGATATTAATTAATTAACGAGTGGGTAAAACTCCGAGAGTCACATTTAAACTCACTTCTTCGGTGTTGCGTCGTAACCTTAACGGCAGCTCATTGCCTACACGACTAGAAGCCACGGCTTTTTGCACGGTTTCCGCATCTCTAACGCTATCTTGTCCAATGTTTGTGATAATGTCACCTGGTTGTAGTCCAGCCCTAGCTCCGGGGGAATTGGGGGCAACCTGTACCACTAATACTCCTTGCTGATCAGGGGCCACGGTGAATCCTTGGCTTTCAATTCTTTGACGATTTTGAGGGGTAATGGAAACCATCGAAATACCGATATAAGGATGATCTACCCTACCATCAGCAATTAGTTGTTCAGCAATTTCGGCGGCTCGGTTGATGGGGATGGCAAAACCTAAACCCTGAGCATTACGGATGATGGCAGTATTAATGGCAATTACTTCTCCTTGGGCATTTAGTAAGGGTCCTCCTGAGTTACCCGGGTTAATGGCAGCATCGGTTTGGATAAAGTCAAGGCGTTTATCTCCCACCCCTATTTGAGCGCTCGATCGCCCCGTAGCACTTATAATACCCGTAGTGACAGTGTTATCTAATCCTAGGGGGTTTCCAATGGCGATCGCCCATTCTCCGATAATCAAATCATCAGAATTACCCAACCTCGCCACAGGTAAATTATCTGCGTCCACCTGAATTACAGCTAAATCCGTGAGAGCATCACTACCCAATACCCTACCCTGTAAAACTCGTCCATCCTTCAGGTTTACCGACACCTCCGAAGCCCCCTCCACCACATGGGCATTAGTCAAAATTTTACCATCAGCACTAATGATAAAACCAGAACCAGTTCCTTCCCTAGTCTCCTCCTGAGGCATATTAGGAATTTGATCACCGAAAAAACGACGGAAAAAAGGATCATTAAAAACAGGAGGTACCCTAGTGCTTACCGTACGGGAAGCATTGATTCTAACCACCGCCGGCCCCACATCTTGCACCACCTCCGCCACAAAATTAACATTGCCATTACGGCTCATTTCTGGAATCCTAGCAATGGTAGAAGAACCATTATTATTACTATTTCCCTCCGTAGAAGCCAAAGAAGGACTGAAAGCCGAAATTTCAGAAATATTTGTTAAAGAGCTTACCCCCACACCAATACCTAAACCCAGAACCAGTAAAGAAGTACCTGCCGTTAATTTAGAAAATAAAGATTTTTTACTCATAATATATATTCCTATTTATTTACCTTTACTAATAATTATAGATTTTTAAAAATATTGTTTGGGGTAGTCAGCCTAAAGTGCGAAGGAGATAAAGAGGAAAACCTTTTTAAGCTGACTAAATCTAGTATAAACACCCCCCATGGCTTTCCTATGAACCTGAGATGAATTTTTTATGAACTTTGTTCCTCGAAAAGTTATAACAAAAATATTATTCTAGGGTTATGAACCACTTAAAATAACGAGTACGGAGGGATTCGAACCCCCGACACCCAGAACCGGAATCTGGTGCTCTATCCCCTGAGCTACGCACCCACAATAACTATATAAGATAGCATTTTTTGGGTTCCTTGACAAAGTATTTTTTAAGGACTACAAAATAATATTCATAGGGTAAGAGTATAATTTTCAATAGTGGTAATTAGATTAACGTAGGAAGAAATGGAACTGAGTAGGGAAGAAATCAACTATTATCGAGAGCAGTTAGAAGATTGTGAAATTGCCTTGAAGGCTTTGGATATTATTGAAGATTGTGAAGGGGATTTAATAGACTCTGCCACCACTATTGCTTTATCTATTGGGCAAAGTCCTGATAGGATAGATTGGCTTGAGGGTATGGCAAAAAGATGTCGGGTTGCTATCTGTCACCAAGATTTGAGACAGGATTTACAGGACAATTATATTGAACCTGCCGTAAAATATTTATTAGAGCGTAAAGTTTGTCCTCCTTTGTTGGTAACTCCTGTTATTATTTATGCCCTAAGGCAGGGAATTGATAGTTTTTGTGAGCCCCTGAGTTATCAGTTATTGGCGAATCAATGATTAGGGTTTGCGGTTTAGTTTATTTTATTTAGAGATTTGAGTTTATCCATGAGTAAAACAAAATCAGTAGTAAGTAAGGCGAGTAAGACGGAAGTTTTTAGTTTACAAATTGCCCCGGCAAGGATATTGAAGGGTGATGATTGTTTAAAAAATGCAGGGGGTGAAATTGCACAGTTGGGCAAACGTCCCATGGTGGTAGGCGGTGATAATACTTTAAAGGTAATTGACAGTTATTTGGAACCTATTTTTAAGGAATACGGTTTAAAGCCTTGTAATGGAAGTTATGCCCCTGATTGTTGCGAGACTTCTTTGGCTAGGTTGGTGGGGGCTGTTAAATCCCATGAGGCTGATTTTGTCGTCGGCGTGGGGGGTGGTAAGGCTTTGGATATGGCGAAGTTGGTGGCTTTCAAGGTTGGATTGCCTGTGGTTACTATTCCTACTTCTGGGGCTACTTGTGCGGCTTGGACTGCCTTGAGTAATATTTATTCGGAGGATGGGGCTTTTTTATATGATGTGAGTTTGAAAAATTGCCCTGATTTATTAATTTTGGATTATGGTTTGATTGCCTCTGCCCCCCCTCAGACGCTCATAGCAGGGATTGGAGATGCGATCGCCAAGTGGTACGAGGCTTCTATTAGTAGCGGTAATTCTAGCGCTACATTGACCATTGCGGCGGTACAACAGGCTAGAGTATTACGGGATATTTTATTTCAAAAGGCTGAAAGTGCAATCGCCCATCCCCTCAGCGAAGATTGGAAAGAGGTGGTAGATGGGGCGGTATTATTAGCGGGAGTAAGCGGCGGTTTGGGGGGGGCCAATTGTCGTACCGTGGCAGCCCATGCGGTGCATAATGCCCTCACCCATTTGGCTAAAAGCCATCACAATCTCCATGGGGCAAAGGTATCCTATGGTATTTTGGTTCAATTAAGGTTAGAGGAAATGCTAGACAATAATAAATTAGCTGCTACTTCACGGCAACAGTTAATCAAGTTTTATCAAACCCTTGGTTTACCTTGTACCCTTGAGGATTTGGGCTTGGCTAAAATTACCCTCGAGGAATTACGCCACTGTGCCCAAATTGCCTGTCAACCAGAGTCTGATATTCACCGTTTGCCTTTTACCGTAAAACCTGAGCCTTTGGTGGCGGCCATGGTATCAACTACTTTAGTCTAGGATTTCGGTGCTAGAGACGTACCATGATGCGTCTCTATAGGATGTCACACTGATCAATTAATTAAGGGCAAAATCAATTAATTTATCGACCAAATCAGCAAACTTTACCCCTGACGCTTCCCACAACTGGGGATACATACTCAAGGCGGTAAATCCGGGGAGGGTATTGATTTCATTAATTAATACTTCCCCTGTT
Source organism: Cyanobacterium sp. (assembly GCF_054166785.1). Classification (NCBI taxonomy): domain Bacteria; kingdom Bacillati; phylum Cyanobacteriota; class Cyanophyceae; order Chroococcales; family Geminocystaceae; genus Cyanobacterium; species Cyanobacterium sp. Next base: position 33,072 of record NZ_JBSZCP010000002.1, on the reverse strand, counting down.
TCCTCTACATAGAAAAAATCTACCCTTGACAAACCTTTACAGTTGAGGGCATGGAATGCTTTGAGGGACATTTCCTGAATTTGGTTAACGATATTTTGAGGTAGCTGGGCAGGGATAATTAATTGGGCTTTACCGTCGGTGTATTTGGTTTCATAATCGTAAAAGTCTGCATCATAGGTAATTTCCCCCACAACGGAGGCTTTGGCTTGGGTGTTACCGAGGACGGCACATTCTACCTCTCTGGCTTTTACCCCTGCCTCTACGATAATACGGGTGTCATACTGCGCTGCCATATCGAGGGCTTCTTCTAATTCTTGACGGGTATTTGCTTTGGCAATACCGACGGATGAGCCTAGGTTGGCTGGTTTAATAAAACAGGGATAGCCAAGGGTTTCATCAATGCGATCGCACATTTTGGGAAAAATACAAGCCCCCGACAAAACCTCATCCCTCGTAACCGCAACATAATCAACTTGGGGCAGTTGGGCGATCGCAAAGGCATTTTTCATGGCAATCTTATCCATTCCTAAAGCCGAACCCAAAACACCACTACCCACAAAGGGTACATCCATTAGGGTTAATAACCCCTGCACTGTGCCATCTTCTCCATTGGGCCCGTGGAGGATGGGAAACCATACTTCTATTTCTTGGCACTGGACTGGAAATTGCCATTTTGAGCCTTGGGCATTGCTATCGTCTGCCACCCCAGAAGTTAGCACTTGGGCTGATTTTTCAGGGTCTAACCATACCCCATTTTGATTAATATAAAAGGGAATTACTTGATATTTTTGCTTATTTTCTCCTGTTTCTAGGGCAGTGGCGATCGCCCTTGCCGATTTAATAGAAACCTGATGTTCCCCAGAACGTCCACCAAATAAAAGTCCTACCTTTAATCCCGTCATTTTTATCTATTTTTAATCTGAATAATTAAGAATCAACTCTATTTTTATTATTAGACTTGACAATATTAATTTAACCTTCATTATCCATTATCAACTCTCAATTATCAATTATTTAAGCACTACGCAAGGCCACAATAGGATCTAATTTTGCCGCTTGTCTAGCAGGTACTACCCCAAAAAATAGACCAATGCCCCCGGAAACCCCCACCGCCAAAGCCACCGCCACAGGAGAAGCCGTAGCAGGTAAAGGAGAGAATAAACCCACGAGGGTTAAACCACCCACCCCAATGGCTGTACCAACGATGCCCCCCGCTGCGGAAATAATTACCGCTTCAATGAGAAATTGCAAGAGAATATTTTCCTCCGTTGCCCCAATCGCCTTACGTAGTCCTATTTCTTGGGTTCTTTCGGTGACAGAAACGAGCATTATATTCATTACCCCGATGCCTCCCACCAACAGGGAAATACCTGAAATAGCTGCCAACATGATAGTTAATCCCCCCGTGACGGTGCCGACGATGTTTAAAACATCCTTCTGGGTTTCCACTACAAAATCGTCTTCCCCGACAATTTTATGACGTAGTCTGAGTAAATTTTCGATCTGAAAACGGGCAGCTTCAATGCTGTTAGCATCCCTTGCCGAGACGTTAATCACATTTACTTGGGTACCAAATTGGGATGTACGCCCCACCAATTGATTCGCCATGGTGGTTAGGGGTATATATACGGTTTCGTCCTGATTGGTGCCCAAAAACGAGCCTTTTGCTTCCATCACACCAATTACCTCAAAATTAACGTTTCTAACCTTAATCGTCTGTCCTATGGGGTTTTGGTTGGGAAAAAATTGATTGGCAATATCAGGTCCAATGACTGCTACCCTTACACTACGGTTTACCTCTGTATCATCGAAAAACCGCCCTTTTTCCACCACAAAACTACGCACGGGCAAAAATTCGGGGGTGACCCCCGCTACTAAGACATTATTATTTCTACTTCCTGCGGTGACGAGAAAACGACTATTGATTTGGGGTGATACATTTTCCACACTAGGCACTTGAGATGCGATCGCCTCTGCATCACTCAGTACAAGGGTATTAGGGGTTTCAAAGGTGGTACGCCGACTTTGTCTGTTTCCCGGAATCACAAATAAAACGTTTGCCCCCAAGGATTCAAATTGTTCTGAGGCGAGTTGTTGCGCCCCTTGTCCGATGCCTATCATCCCAATTACCGAGGCATTACCGATGACAATGCCGAGCATGGTTAGACTACTACGCATTTTATTGGCCATGAGGGTGGTAGTTGCCATTTTTAGGGTATCAATTAGTTTCATATTTTTCTCATCTTTTTTTCATAATTTTATCAAAATATATTTTCTATTTTAAGACAGAATTTTAAAAGTTGAATATGGTCAAAAAGGATTACAATGAAAATGATTATTTTTATATTTTATTTACTAATTGTGACTTTAATTACTATTTTACTAACTTCTTTTGGTTTAGCTATGGATGCTTTTGCTGTGTCTGTGTGCAGTGGCTTAACTATCAAAAAAGTTCAGTTTAAAGATGCTTTATTAATTGCTACTTTTTTTGGCTCATTTCAGGTTTTTATGCCCATTATCGGCTGGTTTTTGGGATTAACTTTTCGTGATTTTATTCCGGGCTTTGATAATTGGATTGCGTTTGTTTTATTGGCGATTATCGGCATTAAAATGATCATGGAGGGAATGGAAGAGGGGGAGGAAAAGTTAGATAAAAATCCTCGGAATCTTTATAATCTGTTTGCCTTGGCGATCGCCACTAGCGTTGATTCTTTGGCGGTAGGGTTAAGTTTTTCTTTGATTGACTCGGGCATTGTTCATCTTTTGATTGCGGTGGGAATTATTACTTTCGTTCTTTCTTTTGCTGGAGTAATTTTGGGTGGCAGGTTCGGGCATCTTTTTGAGAAACAAGCAGAAATAATTGGGGGTATTATTCTTGTTCTCCTTGGTTTAAGAATTCTGTTCTTTAATTCTTAACAATTGTTAAAAAAATCATTTTTTTCTTGACTTATTCCTCTTTTCGACTGATAATGGAACTAGGTTGTAAATAATGGAAATATGACTGTTTAACAAAAAAATGAATTATATTCCAATTGTCTTATAATACCATAGATTAGACACCTTTAGATCATCAAAAACAAATTGAAAAGCCAACATGATTATTATTCCATTAGGCTATGGTAATAACATAAAAATTAAGAAAACCCAAACAGAGAATTAATGGTTTCTCTTCCTAAACTAACATCATTTAAACGATCAATTTCTCGGATGCCCGTCGGGCTGGTAACATTGACTTCCGTTAAATAACCGCCGATAACATCAATACCCACAAAAGTTAAACCATCGGCAATTAACTTGGGTGCTAAGGTGTCACAAATTTTTAAATCTTGGGGAGTAATTTCCGTTTTCGCTACCCTACCACCTACCGCCATATTTCCCCTAAATTCCTTACCTGTGGGAATACGATTCACTGCCCCAAGGGGTTTTCCATTCACTAAGATAATTCTTTTGTCTCCTTCCTTGGCGGCGGGGAGATATTGTTGCACCATGATGGGTTCTTGTCCTTGTTTTGTGCTAACCTCGATTAGGGAGTTGAAGTTGCGATCGCCCTTTTGCAGAAATAAGATACCCTCCCCTGCTTTACCCCCAAGGGGTTTAATAACAGCTTCCCCTTTTTCCTCAAGAAAATCGGCGATTACGGCTTTACTCTGGGTAACGATGGTATCAGGAATAACGGAGGGAAAATTGAGGGCGTATATTTTTTCATTGGCCCCCCGAATGCCCTGGGGAGAATTAATAACCTTTGTTTTAAGTGGGTCGATGAGGTCTAATATATAGGTAGCGTAGAGATAACCGATGGTTACAGGGGGATCTTTACGCATAAATACCCCATCAAATGCTTCTAGGGGTAAAAATTGTGATTCTTGCACACTATACCAATTATCTTTGGCTACCCAGTGATTATCCACCAATTTTACAGGGTGGAGGGTGACGGGCTGTAAATGCCCATAGGCTTTACCATCAACAATACTCAAGTCAGGTACATAAGTAATCCAAACTTCATGACCAAGGATTTGGGCTGACTCCATCATAGCTACACTACTATCATGGGTCGGGTCTAATTTTGAAATTGGATCAATTATAAAGGCAAATTTCATGGGTTATTGTGATGGTAATTGATAAATTAATAAGTAATGGAGTTTTAATGGCTTGATTGTTAGCTTTTTTTAAAAATTTTTTCTGTTTAGCTATTTAATAAACTCTCTAATTTTCCAGCTCTTTCTAGGGCATAAATATCGTCGCAACCCCCTATATGCTCATCATCTATGAAAATTTGAGGAACGCTTGTTCTACCGTTCGCCCTTTCAGACATTTTTTGTCGCCCGGGGCGATCGCCATCTATACAATACTCAGTAAAATCAACATTTTTTTGTTGCAACAATGCCTTTGCACGGATACAGAAAGGACAACTACTCCAAGTATAAATTTCTACTTTTGCGCTCATAGTGCTTAATATTTCTTTACAAGAATGCCATTAAAATTCAATTGTACATCAGATTAGCAACTAGGTTTTGACGAAAAAGTAAGTTATGGAATAGTTGAACCTTTTATGAGTTGAAACAAATCTAAACATATAGGTTGCTTCGTATCTATGATGATTGTCAATTTTCCCCGTGCCATTGGAATAATCCCCCTAATTGATAATTAAAAGTCACCATGTAGTTATTCTGAAAATAAAGTAAAAATGTTGAACAAAAATTATCGAATTTATCCTGCTACTGCCATAATTTTAAGTATATTTATTGTCATCATCAGTATTTTCGGGGCATGGCTCATAGGACAAGGGACGATTTCTCATTTTTTTAATTACATTTCTGATATTCAGAATAATCCCCCTGTGTGGTTAAGAGTTCCGCATTTTGAAAGCAATTATTTATTATATTTACCCGTTATCTTATCTTTAATATTCAGTTTTACAATTAGTAATTTTTTTGCCAATCAAAATAAATTAAGTCGATTAATAACCATTGTAGTTTTAACCTTTTTAATGGTGCGTTATATTTTATGGCGTAGCTTATCAAGTTTGAATTTTAGTGATAAAGTTAATGGAATTTTTAGTATCACTTTATTAGCCATTGAATTATTTTTTATTTTTAGTCCTTTATTACAAAATTTATTAATGTTGGGGCTAAAGTTTAGAAATAAAGAAGCAGATAAATTAAGTCAAAGTGTTGTGGATGGAATTTATCAACCTACTATAGATATTTTAATTCCTACCTATAATGAACCCTATGATATTATCAAAAAAACGATTGTGGCTTGTCAGGGCATAGAATATCAAAGAAAAAAAGTATATTTATTAGATGATGGTGATAGAAAAGAAATTGCTCAATTAGCCTATGAATTGGGATGTAATTATATTACTCGCCCTGATAACTTTCATGCTAAAGCTGGTAACTTAAATAATGCCTTAAAACATACTGATGGGGAATTAATCGTGGTTTTTGATGCGGATTTTATTCCTCAGTATAATTTTTTGATACGCACCGTGGGCTTTTTTCAAAAACAAAAAATGGGCTTACTACAAACATATCAAAGTTTTTATTCCCCCGATCCTGTTACCCGTAATTTAGGTTTAGAAAAGAGTTTTCCCCCTGATGTGGAAATTTTTTCCCGTCATTATCAAGTTATTAGGGATAGTTGGCATAGTGCTTTATGTTATGGTAGTTCTTTTTTGGTGAGACGATCGCACTTAGTCGAGATTGGGGGTTTTTGTCAAAATTCCTTGAGTGAGGATTATCATACGGGGGTGAAATTATCTGCCCATGGCTATGAGGTGGCGTATCTTAATGAAAGTTTGAGTGCAGGATTATCAGCAGAAAATGTTTTTGGACATATCAGACAACGGCAGAGATGGGCTAGAGGCACGATTCAATCTTTGTTTATCCCTGAAAATCCTTTAGCTATTAAGGGGTTAAATTTTTGGCAGAGATTAGCCCATTTTGAGGGAATAATTCAATGGTTTACCAGCCCTTTAAGGATTGTTATTTTCTTTTTACCCCTAGCTTATACGGCGGGGATTATTCCCATTCAGGCTAGTTTGCAAGAGATTGTTTATTTTGTCGTGCCTTACTATTGTGTGCAGGTTGGCACTTTTGCATGGTTAAATTTTCGTAGTCGCTCGGCGATGATTTCTGAGGTTTATAATATTGTTACTACTTTTCCTGTGGCATGGGAAGTCATTCAAACTTTGGTTATTCCTTTTGGTTCTATATTCAAGGTTACACCCAAGGGAACTAAGTGCGATCGCTATTATTTTAATTGGAGTTTAGCTTCTCCTTTATGTTTTGTTTGGGCTGTGAATGGGGTTAACTTAATTAGCATCATTGGCTTAATTCAAGCGGATTCTTTGGGGGAATTAAATTCAGTGGGGGGAATTAGTTTAATTCTTTTTTGGAATATTTATAATTTGATGATTATTTCTCTTTCCCTTTGGGCAATGTTAGATATACCTAAGCCCAATAATTATGAATGGTTTGATATTTTTGAGGGAATTAGAGTAGTAATTGATGAACATATATATCAAGGAATAATTACGAAAATTTCTGATGTAGGGGCGATCGTAGAATTAGACTATTCTTCATTAAATCAGCAACAATTGCAACTATTAGCTAATCAATCTCCATTACCTACAAAGTTAGACAATATAGAAATAATTGGACAAAATTTATATATTAAAGGGGAAATTCTAACGGTTAAGGATAATAAATATAATAATCAGTTAAACATATTTTTTGATACCACCAATATTGAACGCTATCGTCAACTAATCACTAAAATATATTGCTCACATAAAAATAGATGGAATGGGTTAAATACTGCTTCAGAATGGAAGACAATTTATTTGCTATCTCGATCTTTAATTATTACTCCTTGGCGTTGGATAAACTATAGCTTTTCTCAAAGAAAAATGTTATCTAATAGTATTTCCCATGGACTAGAACATAATGAAGTCAATGAAAATAAATCAGTGTTAACTTCTACTTCCGATGATTAAGCCATATGTTACTTGTCTTAATAATTTGAATTAATGTAAAATAAATTATATATTTCTAAACAATGAAAAATTAAATTGTTACTGATAAAAAACAAGATAGTATTTTTCATAGTTATGGTGTATATATATTATTCTCAGATTACTTTTAATAATGGGATTGGAGAGGAATACTTTTATACTTTATGGGCATAATACTTGCTATAAAAAAATAATAATATTGATAACTTATGTTTGAGTAACTTTACAAAAATCGTGATTTTTTATCCCATCAGTTAAGATCAATGTATTAAATATAAAAAGCAAAATAATATGACAAATAGCGGCGGAAAATGCCCAGTAATGCACGGTGCAGTCACTACAAACAGTATGTCGAACATGGAATGGTGGCCCAAGGCACTGAACCTCGATATTCTGAGTCAGCACGATCGCAAAACCAACCCCCTAGGAGCAGACTTTAACTATCGAGAAGAAGTTAAAAAACTCGATGTAGCTTCCCTTAAACAAGACCTACACACCCTGATGAAAGATAGCCAAGATTGGTGGCCAGCAGACTGGGGGCATTATGGCGGTTTAATGATTCGTATGACTTGGCACGCCGCAGGAACCTATCGCATTGCCGACGGTAGAGGGGGAGCAGGTACAGGAAATCAACGTTTTGCCCCCCTCAACTCTTGGCCTGACAATGTCAACTTAGACAAAGCCCGTCGTTTACTCTGGCCTATCAAGAAAAAATATGGGAATAACCTCAGTTGGGCTGATTTGATTGCCTATGCAGGTACCATCGCTTATGAATCTATGGGATTAAAAACCTTTGGCTTTGCCTTTGGACGGGAAGATATTTGGCATCCAGAAAAAGATATTTATTGGGGTTCGGAAAAACAATGGCTCGCCCCTAGTGATAATCCCCAAAGTCGCTATTCTGGGGAACGAAATCTGGAGAATCCTTTGGCCGCTGTGATGATGGGTTTAATCTATGTTAATCCGGAAGGGGTGGACGGAAATCCAGATCCTCTCAAAACCGCCCATGATGTCCGTGTTACTTTTTTGCGTATGGCGATGAATGATGAGGAAACCGTTGCTCTTACGGCGGGGGGGCATACGGTGGGCAAATGTCATGGTAATGGCAAGGAAGAGTTGCTCGGGGCAAAACCAGAAGGAGCCGAATTAGAAGATCAGGGCTTGGGTTGGCTCAACAAAACGAGCCGTGGCATTGGTCGTGATACCATGAGCAGTGGCATTGAAGGGGCATGGACAACCCATCCTACCCAGTGGGACAACGGCTATTTCCAGTTGTTACTTAATTATGATTGGGAGTTGAAAAAAAGCCCTGCGGGTGCGTGGCAGTGGGAACCCATCAACATCAAAGAAGAAGACAAACCCGTTGATGTGGAAGATCCTTCTATTCGTCTAAATCCCATCATGACAGACGCTGATATGGCGATGAAAATGGATCCTGAATATCGCAAAATCTCTGAGCGGTTTTACCATGATCCAGAATACTTTGCCGATGTGTTTGCCAGAGCATGGTTCAAACTAACCCACCGTGATATGGGGCCAAAAACCCGTTATACAGGGCCAGATGTACCCCAAGAAGACCTAATCTGGCAAGATCCCATTCCTGCCGGAAACAGTGATTATGATGTTCAAGCGGTGAAGTTAAAAATTGCTGACAGTGGTTTGACCATTAGCGAAATGGTATGTACTGCTTGGGATAGTGCCAGAACTTTTCGGAGTTCGGATAAGCGTGGAGGGGCTAATGGGGCGCGTATTCGTCTAGCTCCCCAGAAGGATTGGGAAGGTAATGAGCCTGAGCGGTTAGCTAAAGTTTTGGCTGTACTCGAAGCCATTGCTAAGGATATGGGTGTCAGTGTGGCAGATGTCATTGTACTAGCAGGTAATGTTGGGGTTGAACAAGCTGTCAAGGCGGCGGGGTTTGATATTACTGTTCCCTTTTTTCCAGGCCGTGGTGATGCAACCCCAGAGATGACCGATGGGGAATCCTTTGAACCCCTAGAGCCTCTCCATGATGGCTACCGTAACTGGCTTAAGAAGGATTATGCCGTTAGTGCTGAAGAATTAATGCTCGATCGCACGAACCTGATGGGATTAACAGCCCCTGAGATGACTGTTTTAGTGGGTGGAATGCGTGTTTTGGGTACTAATTATGGTGGTACTAACCATGGTGTATTTACTGACCGTGAAGGGGTGTTGACCAATGATTTCTTTGTAAATCTCACGGACATGAGCTATTTATGGAAACCTGCGGGAAATAATCTATACGAAATATGCGATCGCCAAACAAATCAGGTTAAATGGACAGCAACACGGGTGGATGTTGTTTTTGGCTCTAACTCGATTCTGCGTGCTTATGCCGAAGTTTACGCCCAGGATGACAACCAGGAGAAGTTTGTGCAGGACTTCGTAGCGGCTTGGGTAAAAGTGATGAATGGCGATCGCTTTGATCTAGCTTAACTTTAACTTAAGTGTGGTTTTGATATTTTTTACCGAAAGATCGAAAATAATTCCCCATTCTCCTTTGGGGAGGGGAAAAAGCTCCTGCAACATTTTTGAAAGTTTGCCTTGCATTTTTTTTAAAGCACTGTTATAATAGTTGACTGTGAGCAATTCACAAAGCAACCTCAACTGGTTGAGGGGGTGTGGCGGAATGGTAGACGCTGCGGACTTAAAATCCGTTGACCTTTGTCGGTCGTGAGAGTTCAAGTCTCTCCACCCCCATCATAAATGGGATAAAATAATATCTTTTATATCTGTTGTAGCTTAACAAATTATCTGCTATTGGTAACAGATTAATGTCATCACGGAGCATATAACCGTACCATCCTTTACTTTCCACATTGGTATCACATTCTCCTAGGTTCTTATTAACTCCATTGACGATAAAATAAACTAAAGTTCAATTTTTTATGGACTTTTTAGCCCTGCAAATATACGAGTTAATTATTTATGCGTACCGTTGCCCAAATTAATGAAAAAATAGCCGATCGCACCGTAAAAGTCTGTACCATTGAAGAGTTAAAAAGCAAGGTAAAAAAACAAGGCATAAGTAAAACTTATCAAGAAATCGATGTGGTGTGTACAGGAACCTTTGAACCCATGGAGTCATCGGGGGCCATAATTAACCTTGGTCATACTGATCCGCCCATTAAAATTCGTCAATGTTGGCTGGATGGAGTACCTACTTATGCAGGGTTTGGAGCGGTGGATCTTTGTTTGGGGGCTACGGTACCATCTGAATATGGCAGTAATAAAGAGTTAGGGGATAATGTCCTTTCCAATTTACCCGAACGGGGAGGAGCCCATGTAATAGAAGACTTGATTGCAGGTAAAGCAGTACCCATTAAGGCGGTGGGGCAGGTAACGGACTGTTATCCTCGGGCTTCCTTTGAGTCCACCATTACTATGGATTCTATTAATCAGTTTTATTTATATAATCCCCGTAATTTATATCAAAATTTCATTGTGGGGGTGAATGGGGGCGATCGCACCTTATATACTTATTTAGGACCTCTATTACCCCGTTTAGGCAACGCCGTATATTCAAGCGTGGGGGGAATGTCACCCTTGTTAAACGACCCTGATTTGGAAGTGGTGGGCATCGGTACTAAGATATTTTTAGGGGGAGCGCAGGGATATATTGCATGGGAAGGAACTCAGAATTTTCCCTTACAAAAAAGACTAGAAAATCGTACCCCCATTGGCCCGGCTTCTACAGTGGCTTTGGTGGGGGATGCGAAACAAATGAGCCATGAATGGGTGAGGGGTTGTTATTTTAAAAATTATGGTTCATCTTTGATGTTAGGGGTGGGGATTCCTATTCCTTTATTGAGCGAAAAAATTGTCGCTAACTGTGCGGTGGATGATAAAGATATTGTCGCCCCCGTGATGGATTTTTCCATTCCCCGTCGGGTGCGCCCTAGTTTTGGTTTAGCTAGTTATGCCCATCTCAAAAGTGGCAAAATAAAAATTGAGGGGCAAGTGGTGCGGGTGGCTTCCGTGGCTAGTCTATACCTTTCTCGTCAGGTTACTCAAGCCCTCAAACAAAGTATATTAGATGGTGAATTTACCCTCACAGAGGCGGTGGCACCCCTACCGTGCGATCGTACTTTTATTGCCCAAGATGGCGCCATATAATTGACAGTTAAGAAATCATGAAAGTTAATCAAGATAGACTGAGACAATGGGTTAATTTCATAGCTATTGTGGCGGCCTTTGCCATCAATATCTGGGCGAACATTGCCCCTCGGGAAGAATTGACCATCGGTGAAATTTCGACTACCTTTTTCCCCAATGTACTAATCATTCCTGCTAACTATGCCTTTGCTATTTGGGGACTCATTTATGTAGGATTAATCAGCCTAGCTATTTACCAAGTTTTACCAACTCAAAGCAAAAATCCCCGCCTGCGCCAGATGGGCTACTATCTAGCCATCAGTAGTTTGAGCCAAATTATCTGGATATTTCTTTTTCAATCTCAATTGTTTGCCCTATCGGTTATGGCAATGGTCGGCATTTTAATTCCTTTAATTCTCCTCTACTTGAGGTTAGGTATTAACTTAACAAACCTTCCTTTCCTGCCAAGATGGTTAGTTAACTTTCCCATCAGCATCTATTTCGCTTGGATTAGTGTAGCCACGATTATAAACATAGCTTCGGCTTTGGAAATAGCAGGTTGGAGTGGCTGGGGAATTAGTCCTGAACTTTGGACAGTAATCATGATGATAATAAGTACGATTATAGCTATGGTAATCATCTGGCAACGCAGGGATAGTATTTATGGCGGGGTGTTTGTTTGGGCTTTCGTTGCGATCGCCCTCCGACAGGGACAAAATCCCACTCTTGCAATCATCGCTGGGGTACTGGCAGGACTGCTGGTACTCATTATCAGTATTAGGAAAAAAGCAGAGGTAAAGAGGAAAAGAATTTAATTAGCGAAGATCAAGCAATCTTAAATGCGTCAAAAGATTCACTGCCCATGATTTTATGGTAGTATGGGCTGATTAGAATGGAGCAGTTAAATTAAAAAATTTTGATTAGCTTAAAACAGTAATGAGTGTTACTAATGGATAAAAGAATTATATCACTGCTACCAAGTGCCACAGAAATTGTCACGGCGCTAGGATTGACGGAGAGCTTAGTCGGGCGCTCCCATGAATGCGACTATCCAACGGAAGTTGCCCAGTTGCCCATCTGTACTGAAGCAAGGTTGAATTCCAAGAAATCGAGTCGAGAAATTGATGCTGACGTGCAATCCCTCTTACAGTCAGCCGTAAGTATCTATCAACTGAAAATAGATGTTATAGAAAAACTGCAACCAACCCACATTATTACTCAGGATCAGTGCGATGTCTGTGCTGTCAGTTTCCCAGAAGTGGAAAAGGCGGTGGCTTCCTTGATTTCTAGTCAACCTCAAATCATCTCCCTACAACCAAACTTACTCAAAGAGATTTGGGCAGATATTGAAAGAGTTGCTCGAGTATTGGATGTTCCTTATGAACCAGCTTTACAGCAATTACAGGGAAGAGTGCAAAAGATAGTCTCTCAAACAGAAACCCTGTCAGAAGATAAACGTCCCACTGTGGTGCCTTTAGAATGGACTGAACCTTTAATGGGAGGGGGAAATTGGATTCCAGAATTGATAGAAATGGCAGGGGGTAAACCCTTATTAGCAAACAAAGGTGAACATTCACCTTATCTAACCTGGGATACCTTATCTCAAGCTAACCCTGAAGTCATTATTATCATGCCCTGTGGCTTTGATTTAGAAAGGACTCATCAAGAATCCCAAGTGTTGACAAGGCATCCTGACTGGAACAATTTAGAAGCAGTCAAGCAAGGAAAAGTTTTCATCACTGATGGGAATGCTTATTTTAACCGTCCCGGTCCTCGTTTAGTTGATTCTTTGGAAATTTTGGCTGAAATTCTCCATCCAGATGGCTTTAATTTTGGTCATCAGGGAAAGGCTTGGCAACCTCTAGGATAACCTTAAGCACTCATTTTCCGATTGAGTAACTTTAGTGGATGTATTTTTATTTAAATTCCGATAATTTAGATTACTAAAAAATGCGTAATCTAAGAATGGTGAATGTCTGTTGATAGTCAGCAATAATAATTTTTGGTTGCATAATTACATTTTTTTACTATTCTAATGCTATGATTGACTATATCAATTTTAAACTATCAAATAACTGTTGATAGATATACGTGAAAGTAATAAAGCGACTGTGCATTGGTCTTTCCATGGGGTTAGCTTTGGGAGTTATTAATGCTAAAGTTTCATGGGGTCAAATTTCTCCTTATGGGGCATCAGTAAATCGATATAATGCTCAGGCATACTCAGCAACACAAAAGGGTGATTACGACACAGCAATTATTAATTACCGAAGAGCAATGCAGGCCGCCCAAGCATTGAATGATCCACTTCTAAGAGATTGTGGTGTGGCTAGTGCAATGGCTAATGTTAGAGGGGCAGAGGCGGCCAAGGCGTATCTTAAAGAGCAAGGGGTTAATCCTACCAATCTCAGAAGAGCTAGAGATATAGAGGACATATCTTTCAGGGCTTATTGGGATGAGATTGATGTCAGAAGACCCGATTTAGCTAATAGTTGTCCTTAGCTTTTAACAGATCCAACACACAAATCAAGATTATATTATCTAAAAAGATTCCTCTGAGCTTTTTAAAGAAAGAAAAAATAGAAAGTGAATATCTTATAAACTAAAAAAAGAAATTAATAACTAAATTTTATAAGATATTAAAATAAAGGTATTTTCAAAAAGTGATTGCATAAATCCAGTTAATTAATAGTTGTGCTTTTTCTTTATATTTTCTATAGAAAGCATACCTACTAATACATATATAATGTTATTTAAATATTTAACTTTTTTGTAAAATTAAATTAGCAAGCTAATGAATAACCCAATTCCAGAACCTGCAGAAGAGAAAAACAATCAATCCCCTAATGATACGGAAGTTATTGCCCAAGTAAAAACTGCTACCACAGATGCTTTATTAATTTTAAAATATTTAATTATTGATTTACCCAACTTACCCGTTGTTTTTTCTAAATATAATAAAGAAAGAATTATTAAATCAAGTATTGCTTTAGGATGCTTTTCTTTAATAGCTTTCACTATAGCAACTAAAAGTCTTATAGAATCTTTTTCTTACTTAGGTTTTGGAACAAGTCGATATTACTTTATTCCAATAATTGCTTTTATAACCCTAGCTTCAGCTAGTTTATGCGTTCGTAAACTATTTAAAGCTGAAGGCACATTAGAGGGTGATTTATTTACATCTGGCACCACTATTATACCGACGGGAATATTTCTTTTATTAGCTAGTTTTTTAGGTGCGGCCAATATTGAGATAATAATATTACTATTAGTGTTTAATATTATTCATACAACTTTAATTTTACATACATGTATAACAAAAATATCCAATATTAAAGAAAAATATTCTTCTGTATCTATAGGTATAATAATTGCTTTAACAATATGGTTTTCTAAAATACTTGTTACCTCCGTAATTCTCTAAAAATAATCCTCTCATGAAACATCTTACTGGTTATTTAAACAATATATTATTATGAAAAAAGCAACAAAAAAATTAAGTTTATCTGTAGCTGTAACATTTTTGGCGATCGCCCTGACTTCTACCATTGTCAAAGCCCAAAATGCTAGACAGCCACTACCCATGAGGATTTCAACTTCAGAAGGTTTTTATGAGTTAACAGTTCCAGACACCCAAACAACTCGGTCAGCCTATGGTGGTAAGTTAAGAGTGTATGATATTCACATCGCCAAAATGTTTGAGGTTACTTACTTAGAGTGTCAACGGTTTGGAGAAGGAGGTAATCGAGAGTGGTCTTACTATGCTGGTAATGGCAATATTTACATGGGGGATTTCTTTATTTCCTGTAGTTTGGTTAGAGACATTGTTAGTGCCTATGGATTGGGCGCTCCTCAAAATACCCCCATTATTTATGGGCAAGAAGAATCAGGTCCTCCTATCACACGAAATGTTGCTGTTCCCACTCTTAACCTAGTTGGTGGAAAACAAGACAGATGGATTAATTTTACTAAGAATTTTAAACCCACCTTTCGTTAATTCTCAATTTATCTATTATTCTTCTCTACCTTGGGAATCTTGACGACCTAAAGCATATACACCACAGGCGATCGCACCTAAAATTCCCATACTAATTTCCCAGCTTTTACCAAACCCTATGCCCACAAGATAATTAGTAAAAATACCAAAAATAAAGAAAGGGATAATACTCATCAAAGAAGCTAAAAAAGCATTTTGAGACTCCCTAGCCTTCCGTGTACGTTCAAATTCTTCCTTAGAAGTATATAAATATTGTTCAGCAAAATTAAACCATCTTTCTAAACCATTAATAATCGTTTCCCGTAAAGAAGCAAAAGCTAAATATAAAGCTAAAGACCATAAACAACTACCAGCAATTATTGCCATATCCAAAGAAAAATAGAAAGGAAACATACCGTATATAATTAATAACTTTTATGAAGACCCTATTATCTTACCTCAGTTTTATGGAAGATTTTTGTCTAGCCTAGCCCATAAAAAAATGACGAAAATCAAGAAAATGGGGGTGTAACCGAACCTAAATCAGGATATAATTTTGCTACCTTAGAATTAAATAGGATAAGTCATTAATCAAGATTTTAGTGGATTAAACATCTGATAATTGACAATTGACCATCAAATCTTGAGCATACAAATACCTTCACCATGGTTGAAAGTATCTAAAACTTACCTATCTATTGATAACCCAATTATTTACTAATACTAATTTTATTGTTAATTGTAAAAGCATAAAAAACCTATGGCAAGTACAGATTTTAAAGATTATTATTCAGTTTTAGGAATTAATAAAAGTGCCACAGCAGATGAAATTAAGAAGGCTTTTCGTAAATTAGCAGTAAAATATCATCCAGATCGTAACCCAGACAACAAAGAAGCAGAAGAAAAGTTCAAAGAAATAAGTGAGGCTTATGAAGTATTAGGCGACGCAGATAAAAGAAAAAAATATGACCAATTCGGACGCTATTGGCAACAAGGTGGACAAGGTAGCCAATCCCCTTGGGGAAATGCAGGGGCAGGGGCAGGAGTAAATTTTGATGGCTTTGATTTTAGTCAATATAGCGGATTTGATGACTTTATCGATCAACTATTGGGACGTTTTTCCAACCCATCCGCTGGAGGTTATGGTGCTGGAAGTAGTCGCCCGAGTAGTGGTGGTGGTTTTAGTGATTTTGGTGGCTTTGGGCAACAAACCCCAAATAATACCGCTAATGACGTAGAAAAAAATATTAGTCTAACTTTTGCTCAGGCTTTTAAAGGAGTAGAAAGTAAAATTAATTTGGGAAAAGAAACCGTTTCTGTCAAAATTCCCCCCGGGGCTAAATCTGGTACAAAAATTCGTCTGCGGGGCAAAGGAAATGTTAACCCCATGACTAAACAGAGGGGAGATTTATACTTAAAAGTGGATTTAAAACCCCATGACTTCTTCTTTTTTGAGGATGATAAATTGGTGTGTGAAGTACCTATTTCCCCCGTAGAAGCCGTATTAGGCGGGGAAATCTCCGTGCCTACCCCCGATGGTAGTGTGAGTGTAAAAATTCCCGCTGGTATTCGCCATGGGCAGTCTTTACGATTAAAAGGTAAGGGTTGGAGTAGTGCGAAGGGTAGTCGGGGTGATTTATTCGGGCGCATTGCGATCGCAACTCCTGCTAGTATTAGTAATCAAGAAAAAGAATACTATCAAAAAATCCAAGAAATTAGTACCTACAATCCTCGACAAAAATTAGATAACATTAGTTTATAAATTAGGTTTTAGTTAGTTAACCAGAGGGTAATATTTTCTACCAGTGTCAACTTTTTTTAAATTTTCATGAGCTAAATCAGTTTTTTTGTGATGACGACAATATTGGTAATCGATGATGATGCAAATATTCGGGATAATATTAGAGAAATCCTAACTACCCTAGATTTTCAAGTCATCACCGCCCGTAACGGTGAAGAAGGATTTAATTTAATCAAACAAAACTCCTTAGACTTAATTATTTGTGATGTCACCATGCCTACCATGTCGGGCTATGAATTGTTAGAAAAAATTCAAAAAGAAGAAAATATTTCCTCTATACCCTTCATCTTTTTAACCGCTAACTCTGATACTGGTGACATGAGAAAAGGTATGGAATTAGGGGCAGACGATTATCTCCTCAAGCCCTTTACCATTGACAGCCTCATCAAAGCCATTAATACTCGCCTAGAAAAAGTGGCACGACTGAAAAAGCAGTCCATAGAAACCTTGGCAGAATTGAGACACAATATCAGCTTTGCCCTACCCCACGAAATCAATACTCCCCTCAACGGTATCAACACTTCAGCACAACTTCTCAAGGACTATCATGACAGTTTAGACGGGGAAGAGTTACAAGAAATTGCGGATTTGATTTTACATAGTGCGAAAAGACTAACCCGTTTAATGCAGAATTTTTTACTGTACGCTGAGTTAGAATTAATCACCAAAGATGATGATAGAGTTAAACAGATTAGAGAATCAAAGGATTCAGAGTCTAATATTTCTAATACCCTTATTTCCGTAGGTAAAGAAATATCTAGCCAATATAATCGTCCATCGGATTTATCGATACAGGTTGACAGTGTAATGGTAAAGATTGCCGAAAACAATTTAGACAAAATATGTCGTGAGTTGATTGATAATGCCTTTAAATATTCTCAACCCAAACATAGGGTACAAATTACCTGTCAAAAGGTAAATAATAATTGGCTAAAAGTATCCATCTTTAATCAGGGCAAAGGCATGACAAGGGAAGAAGTGGAGAAGGTTGGGGCATATATGCAATTTCAACGCCGTAAATATGAGCAACAGGGAAGCGGTTTAGGTATTGCCATCACTCAAAAAATGTTAGAAATTTATGGTGGTAGTTTAGCCATTAATAGCATTTATCAACGGGAGACTCAAGTTGATGTAATTCTTCCCATTGTTTCAAACTCAAGTTAGAATTGTATTTATCCTTGGAATAAAACCTAAGATAGTTAAAACAGTGTCCCATGGAATTAACTGTTGGGAAAATAGTTACTGTAAATGGTGATTTAGTAGCAAAACTACATCGCCTATTATTATTTTTTATATATTAGTAAAAATATAAATGTTAGTCACAGAAAAAAACAGCGCCGAAAAGTTCATTAAAGCATTTGACCCTAGTTTATCTCCAAATCAGCAACTTTTACCCCTAAGTGCAAAGATAAATAACCAAAATCACTTAGAAATAGGAGGATGTGATGTAACTGATTTAGTAGAAAAATTTGGTACTTCTTTATATATTGTTGATGAGCAAACTTTACGTACTAGCGCTCGTCAATATAGGGATGCTTTTAGAAAATATTACCCAGGGGAATCCCAAGTTATCTATGCTTCTAAGGCTTGGTGTTGTATGGCGATCGCCTCTATCCTAGCCAGTGAAGAAATAGGCTTTGATGTAGTTTCTGGAGGAGAATTATATACTACCACAAAAGCTCTCGAAATGAGCAACCTAGGTCAAGAATATATCCAAAACAAAATCTATCTCCACGGCAACAACAAATCCATTGCCGAATTAGAACTAGCCATCGATAGCCAATGTAAAATTATGGTAGATAACTGGCTAGAATTGGAAAACCTTGCCAAACTATCCGCCCAAAAACAAACCCCCGTTTCCATCCTCGTGCGCCTCACCCCCGGCATTGAATGCCATACCCATGAATATATTCGTACAGGAAGCATTGACAGTAAATTTGGATTTGATGCTAACCAACTAGAAGCGGTTTTCACCTTCGCCAAAGAGCAAAAATTTATCCACTGTATCGGCTTACACGCCCATATCGGCTCACAAATTTTTGAACTACAACCCCATAACGACTTAGCGGGAGTCTTAGCCGACTGGTACAAAAAAGCCCTCGACTATGGCTTACCCATGGCAGAATTAAACGTCGGTGGTGGTTTAGGGATTCGTTACACCGAATCTGATGATCCCCCAAGCATTGACCAATGGGTAGAAACGGTGTGTAAATCCGTTCTTAAAGCCTGTCAGGAGCGTGATATTCCCCTACCAAAATTAATTTCCGAACCTGGCCGCTCTATGGTCGGCAGTAGCACCATTACCGCTTATACCGTGGGGGGAAGAAAAGAAATTCCTAATGTCAGGACTTATATTTCTGTAGATGGTGGTATGTCCGATAACCCTCGCCCCATTACCTATCAGTCTGTTTATGAGGTGGTGATTGCCAATAAAATGACCAGTGCTAACACTCAAACCGTTACCGTGGCAGGAAAACATTGCGAATCGGGAGATATTTTAGTGAAAAATGTCGCCCTTCCTGAGACAAAAGAGGGAGATATTCTGGTAGTATTAGCAACAGGGGCTTATAACTATAGTATGGCTTCTAACTACAACCGTCTAGCACGTCCTGCCGCTGTTTTAGTAAATGAAGGAGAGGCAAATTTAATTATCCGTCGTGAAACCTATGATGATTTGGTAAAACAAGATTTATTACCTAGTCGTTTGGCATAGGGTTAAATTGAGTAAATAATATTGAACTTAAATTACTCGGACTTGTTTTTTCTCTAGTTGGCATAAGACTTTCATTAGATTAGATTTTGGGGATGTACTCTATTACCTTTTAAGGGAAAATGTGATGAACTATGGACAGTAAGCAATATGGGAAACATAATTACCAAGTTTTTACTGTCCTCATCCCCTAATTTGGATGTTGATTATAATTTGATGTTAGAGTCATTAAATAATTTAACGATATATGGGATGGTTGTTGATTTAGAATTAATATGTAGTTATTAGCTTTGAGTAAACAACATAATAAAGCGGGTTAGAATTTGATGTTTTGGTCGGGTTTTTTTCCTGACAATTTAAAAAATTTTTTGCTATTTTTTCTCGATGTTGGTTTAGTTAGTATTTTTTTCTATCTAATTACAACCCTTCTCCAAGAACGTCGGGCGCAAAGAATGGTAAGGGGTTTATTGTTTTTAATTATATTTTATTTACTGTGCGATCGCCTCTTACAACTAACACTAATTAGCTTTTTTTTAGGACAATTAATATTAATTTGTTCCCTTTCTATCGGAGTAGTTTTTCAGTCAGATTTTAGACGTTTTTTAGAACAACTAGGCAAAGGGGAAATAAAATCATTATGGAAATCGGATAATATCATCCCCAAGGAAGATACCATCATCGATGAGATAGTTGATGCCGTCAAAGAATTATCCCAAAATCGCACAGGGGCATTAATAATTATTGAAACCTTTAACACCGTAGAAGAAAGGGTATTTTTAAGCCCGGGGGTACAATTAAACGCCGAAATTACCAAAGAATTATTACAAACCATCTTTCAAACCAAAACCCTCTTGCATGATGGAGCGGTTTTTATCCGAGGCTCAGAAATTGTCGCCGCCAGTGTTATTTTACCCCTATCAGAAAAAAGTGCTTCCAAAAGATTAGGCACTCGCCACCGTGCCGCTATGGGTATCACTGAGTTAGTAGAAAACTGTGTATGTGTAGTGGTTTCCGAGGAAACAGGCTCTATTTCCCTGGGAGAAAAAGGGGTTTTAAATCGTCCCCTCACCAGCACTAAACTAAAAGAATTATTAGAAGAAAAATTAAATGTCAGTCAAGATACAGAAGTAGTCACAGGAGTAACTCGCATCAGTCGTCAGCTAGGTTTTACGGGGTGGAGTTTAATTACAGGTTTATTTAAAGGGAAAAAATCCTCTAAAAAAAATAGCTATTATAATCAATTACCAAAACCAAAGGATAAAAAGTAAAATATTTTCAAGAGCTATCTTTTCTTGTAGAAACGTTTAATGGATTCAACTATGGCGGTGACTGCTTGTAAGTTTTCTTCTTGCTCTAATCCTTCGATGGGGGAGTTGGCAACGTGTTGCAGTTTTTGGGCAATTACTTTGATGTTTTTATCGTAATGCTCAAACATTCTGAGAAGTAGATCATCAAAACTACAGGTTCTCACAATAGACCAGTGTTGCTCAAAGGTGTCAATGTCATACACTGCATAGAACAAAAGTATCTTAGCACGTAAAGGGTTGGTGTATTGCATTATTTCCTGCTTAAGCTCGAATAAATTTTCTATTTTTAACCAAGGAATAATCTGCCCTTCTGGTACGCTACTAGGGGCAACATCTCTTTTTACTTCTTCGGGAGGTGGGGATTTTTCTTGGGGTTGGGGGGTTTTTGTTTCTTCGGTTGCTTTTTTAGATTTAGCTTTAATTAATTGGGTTTCTTCATCTTCCGTTGAGTTGTTGTCTTTATCTCTGGTTTCATAGGGATATAGATAACTAAAGTTATCCATGATGGTATCGGCGATGAATGTATAAAAATTTTGCCTATTAATGCTTGATACTACGGTGTCAAGGGCTTTTCTGAGTCTTTTTGTATTGGGATAAAGTTCTTTTATTTCATAGATTAAGTCTCTTATGTCATACATTTCGATGACGTTAATATCTGCTTCCCAGTATTGTTTACAGACAGCAAAAATTACTTTTTTCATTCTTGCTGATTCTTCATGATTTTGGATAGCTTGGGCGATCGCCTCTACAATTTCAGTATCAGAAGTGTCATTTTCTTCGATATAATCTTCTTCAGCGGGTGAAATGTGGTATAGATCAGACATACGCCGTAACACATACATGGCAATCTTTTTGTAAACAGTTTTGCGATTTAGTGTTTCTACGGCATGATTAAGTAAGGCTTTAAGATCTTCTAGGGTAGGATTTGTATTATGTAAATTTTCTAATAGCTCGATGAAGGAGTAATCATTGATTACCTCAACATTATTTTCCCAATATCTTTGACTAACATAGAAAACTAATTTTTTTGCCCTAACCGCTTCTTTGGAGTTTTGTAAATCTTGAGCTATACTTTCAATTATGTCTGACGATACGACCATTTAATTTCGTCGGGGATAATTTATTCCTTTTTTTGAAATTATAACTGATTTGAGACTCTGCACAATCCCATTATCACTTTCAGTGTTTGAATAGTCAACGAGGAAAGGATTAACTCAACTGTTGACTAAACCCATTAGAAAATAAAAAATGCTGGGGGGGGTGTCCAAAGGGCAATTTCAAATATATCCCTAGCACCTGTCATGGCTTGTCCGAGGAATAGCAGTAGGGCAAGGCAATTGGTGATGATGTGAATATTACGCCATCGGTTGCTTTTATCTTGATAAATATCGTTGATAATGGCGATGGAGAATATCATCAGCAGGGTGACGGTTACGCCATAGTAGTAATGGGATATGTACCATTCATCTCCCCTGCGAAATATACCGTCTTGACAACCCAAAATGACTACCGCCATACCGCTAAGGGTGGCAAATATTCCTCGCCATAGTTTGGTTCGAGCCATGTAGAGTAAAATATAAGTGGCGATCGCCCCTAAAAACATTAAAATAATAAAAGTAAACTGGAAAAAATTGGTTTCCCAGAGACGATTTTCGAGAATATTTTTAGCCATCAAAGGACGAAATAAACCCACAAGGGTGACAATTACCACCGCCGTAGAAAGTTTTTTGCCTATTTCCACATGGTTTTTACCCACCGAGGGAGGAATAGACTGTTTATTTCCTGCCTTAATAGCCAGTCTTCTTTGACGGGTTTCCCATGCAAAATAAGATACTATACCGATGAGGGGAAACACACCCACCACGGCTAAAATCGGATGTATGATGATAGAAAATTGCTCGGCATTCATGATAATAATTGAAAATTGAGAATAATAAGACCTCACCTAGATAGCTAACTAAAACTTTGTCCGCAGAGTTTAAAAATTTTTAACATATCGCCATATTAGCTTATAAAAATAGAGACATCAGGGAGTTTGTGGCATCGGAGAAGAAAAATTAGTCATTACTAATCACCTTTCATTCTCTTACTTGCCAAAGATTTAATGGTGTTTAAATCCTCCACTGACATTTTTTCTAGGTGTTTTAACACCAAATTCATCCTTCCTTGGGTGCGCAACTTTTCCTCATGTCTAGCCAAAAAATCCCAGTATAAATAATTAAAAGGACAAGCATTTTCCGTCAATTTTTCTTTAGGATTATAACGGCATCCCTTGCAATAATCACTCATTTTATTAATGTAATTAGCAGAGGAAGCATAGGGTTTTGATGCTAAAATCCCACCATCGGCAAACTGCCCCATACCTAATACATTGGTTTGCATTACCCAATCATAGGCATCAATAAAAGCGGTATGAAACCATTTTTTTAACTCTTGGGGGGAAATACCTGCCACTAAGCCATAATTACTAAGAATCATCAATCTTTGAATGTGATGGGCATAGCCTGTGTTTTCCGTTTGCGTCAACACTTGATGTAAGCAATTCATATCAGCTTTTGTACTATCCCAAAAAAAGTCAGGTACAGGATTTTGATGCTCAAACCAATTACTACTAAAATAATCATCATC
Organism: Cyanobacterium sp.; assembly: GCF_054166785.1. Lineage (NCBI taxonomy): Bacteria > Bacillati > Cyanobacteriota > Cyanophyceae > Chroococcales > Geminocystaceae > Cyanobacterium > Cyanobacterium sp. The sequence continues at coordinate 9,522 of NZ_JBSZCP010000002.1, read as the reverse complement.
TACATAATGATATAATCCATACATATATTCTCGCCATCCCAGAATTTGTCTAATAAATCCTTCTACGGAATTGAGGGGATAATCTCCTTTATAATAAGCATTTTCTACGGCTTTTATTACTTCTAATGGTTGCAACAAACCAATATTTAGATAAGGGGAAATCAAACTATGCCACATAAATTCTTCCCCTGTTACCATAGCATCTTGATATGTTCCGAATAGTTTTAGTCTGTGATCTATGAAATTATTTAATACTTTTAAGGCTTCCTTTCTGGTTACACCCCATCTAAAATTTCTTATTTTTCCATAGGTTTTATCTTTTATATTTTTTACTTTTTCGATTACTTCTAAGGTTATTTTGTCTGGCTCAAAAAATAAACTGGGGGGAGTTTGTAAATTTTTTTTGGGTGGTTGACGATTTTCTTTATCTAAGTTCCATTTTCCGCCGATGGGTTTATTTTCTTCGGTTAATAATATGTTAAATCTTTTGCGACTTTCTCGATAAAAATCTTCTAGTATTAATTTCTTTCTTCCTTTTGCCCACTGATTAAATTCTTCTTTTTGCCATAAAAAATTACTATGGGGAAAAAACTTAATATAACAATTTATATTCTCTTGATTGAGGAAACTAAAAAAAGATCTATCATAGTTATTAGGTGGATTAATACTGTTATTAAAGGGTATGGTGCGATCGTCACTAGGACTCATTAACCTTAATTCCGTAATATGATGGGTTTGAATCCAATTAACGAGGGATTTTTGAACATTATTATCAATAATATAAGTTACTTGCCAACCATTTTCCCTTAATTCTTTAGCAAAATGACGCATTGCGGACCAAATTAAAACTAACTTTTGGCAATGATAAGTTTTTAAAGAACCTAAATCAAAAGATTCAATCAAAATTATCTGAGTATCTTTTTTATTCTCTAAACAACTCAATAAAGCAGAATTATTCTTATTTAATTGATCCCCTAAAATCCAAACTCCTATGGTCATAATATTTTCAATAAAAAATTATCTTTTAGTTTATAATAAAGTGTATTAATACCATCCCTAACAATGAAATAAATTTATAAAATATTTATTAATCCCCTAAAGTTATTTATTCTCATTATAAATTATTAATCATAAATTAACCCAAAATGTCCACTGATAATCCTCATCAGATCATGAAGCAAAAAGTCCTAAGTAATAATTATATTAAGGTACAACTAGACTCTAGTTTATTAGATGTTGTTGAACAACTAAGTCAAGTAAAACCAGAAAAATTAAGGGATGAGAATAAGTCAAAATATCCTCATAAAAGTAGGCATTTTAGTTGTGCTTTAGTGATCAATAATGAGCGTTTAGTGGGGTTAATTACAGAGAGAGATATTGTTAAAATTTCGGCTCAAAAGTGTGCCTTAGATAAGATGGTGGCGGCACAAATTATGACAAGGGATGTAATTACCTTTGAAGAGGAAAAGGTTGGCAGTGTTTTAGAATTAGTAGATATTTTAAAAACCCATCGCATTCGACATTTACCCTTAGTGGATAAACAATCTAGGGTAGTGGGCATTGTCACCCCTGAAACCATTAGGGCAACCTTACAACCCCTTGATCTTTTGAAGCATCGTCATGTAGAAGAAGTAATGAGGCGTAATATTGTTTATGCTTCTCGAGGGCAAAAAGTAATTGAAGTAATAAACTTAATGGCTACCCACCGTATTAGTTGTGTGGTGGTGGTGGATAAAGGAGAAAACAGTCAGTTAAAACCCTGCGGAATTATCACAGAAAAGGATATTGTTAGGTATCAAGCCCTTCGATTAAATTTAGCACAGTTGGAAGTGCAACAAGTGATGACTCAACCCTTGAAAGTCATTGTTAAAAATTCTTCCCTTTGGGATGCGCATAAGTTGATGGAAGAAAAAGGTTTTCGTCGCTTAGTGGTGGTTAATAAGGAGGGTTATCTTCAAGGGATTATTACCCAGAGTAGCGTATTAGAAGGAATTGATCCCCGTGAATTACAAGATGTTATCACTGTACTCGAAAAACAGGTGGAGTTACTGGAAAATAAAAATACAGAGTTATTACACCAACTAATAAGACAACAACAGCAAAGTTTGCAAGAAGCCCAGAAAAGAGAGACTCTGCTACTGGATATATCTTTGCGGATTCGCTCATCTTTAGATTTAGAACAAATTTTACAAAGGGCGGTAGATGAGGTTAGAAATTTATTGTCGGTGGAAAGGGTAGTTATTTTAAGGATGGATAAATGTCTTGAAAATTCTTTGTTGATTGAGTCCATTGTTGATAATAAGTATTCTTTACAGGGTAAGATATTCCGGGATGATTGTTTCGAGGAGTTGTGGTTAGACTCTACAAAGCCTTTTCCTACGGTAACTATTGAGGATGTTGAGAATAGCGATTTGACGGAATGTCATCGAGGATTACTAGCTAGTTTTGGTATTAGGAGTAATTTGGTAATTGGTTTAGTGGTTAATAAATCCTTATGGGGGTTATTGATTGCCCATAGCTGCGAGGAAATTCGCCGTTGGAAGCAGGAGGAGGTAGAATTTTTAGATAAGTTGGCGATTCAGTTATCTATTGGGATTCAACAGGCTAGTTTACTCACTCAGGTACAACAAAATAGTGTGGAGTTGGAGAAAAAGGTAGAAAAACGCACTTTAGAGTTAACCAATCTCAATCAACAATATCAAGATGAGTTGATTAAATCTAATGACATACAGAGGGAGTTGGAAAAAACTAAGTCAACTTTAGCTGGTATTTTAAATGTCGCCCAGGATGGCATTATTTCTATTAATAATGAGCAAAGGATTATTATGTTTAATCAGGGGGCTAGTAAAATTTTTGGTTATACTCCTGAGGAGGTTTTGGGTAAACCTTTAGATATTCTATTGCCTGATAGGTTTATTGTTTCTCACCGTCATCATGTGGAAGATTTTAAGAAGCGAGGAAATAAAAATTCCCGTTGTGATATGGGTAATCAGAGTAGTGAGAGAAGATTTGTGGCGGCGAAAAGGAAGGGAGGTGAGGAGTTTCCCATTGAGGCTTCCATTTCTCGTTTGGTGACGGATGAGGATAGTATTTTGACGGTAATTTTGCGGGATGTGACGGAGAAACAAGCGTTGGAGGCGGAAAGAAGAAGGTTAGCTCATTATTTGGAGGTGAGTTTAAATGAGATTTATGTTTTTAGTGCGGATACTCTTTTATTTGAGTATGTGAATCAGGAGGCTTTGAATAATATTGGTTATAGTTGGCAGGAGTTACAAAAAATGACTCCCCTTAATATTAAGCCTGAGTATAATTTGGATAGTTTTCAGGATTTAATTAATCCTTTGTTGACTGAGGAGCAAAATATTGCGTTATTTAAGACGATTCATCGTCGCCGAGATGGTAGTTTTTACCCTGTGGAAGTCCATTTACAGTTGGTTGATGAGGGAAATAGGAGGGTATTTTTGGCTATTATACTTGATATTACGGAAAGGGAAAGGGCTGAAAAACAGTTGAAGGATGAGTTGGAGAAGAGTTTGTTGTTGAGTAGTATTACGGATAAGATTCGGCGCACTCTCAATCATGATGATATTTTTGCCACGGCGGCGCGGGAGATTGGCATGGCTTTTGGGGTGAATCGTTGTTTAATTCATGATTGTTTTTTTGAGCCTTTCTTTTCTATGCCTTTACGGGCGGAATATTCTTCGGGTGATTATCCTTCTATTATGGGTTTTCCTGTGCCAATTCAGGGGAATGCCCATCTTAATAAGATTTTATACCAAGAAGGGGCGATCGCCTCTAATAATATATATAAGGATAGTTCTTTGAGTTCTATCATGGGCTATTGTCGCACCATTCACCTTAAGTCAATTTTGACCATCGGCACTTTTTATCAGGGTAAAATTAACGGGGTAATTATCCTTCACCACTGTGATGATTTCCATGAGTGGACAGCCCAAGAGCTTGATTTGATTGAATCCGTGGCGGCACAGTTAGGAATTGCGATCGCACAATCGAACCTTTTAAAACAAGAAAAACAAAGATTAAATCAACTAGCTTTTAAAAATTATGAATTATCCCAAGCCAGAAAAGAAGCAGACTTAGCAAATAGTGCCAAAAGTGAATTTTTAGCCATGATGAGTCATGAAATTCGTACTCCGATGAATGGGGTAATTGGCATGACAAATTTATTAGCAGATACTCCCTTAAACCCTCAACAAAAAGACTTTATTAAAACCATTCGTCATAGCGGCGAAAGTTTGCTAGTTATTATCAATGATATTTTAGACTTTTCCAAAATAGAATCGGGTAAATTAGAGTTAGAAAATCAGCCTTTTAACCTATTAGAATCCATTAACAGCATTCTTGATTTAATGAAATTCCAAGCGGATGCCAAGAATATTAAACTAATTTATGAATCTTCCCCCCTAGACAGTGAATATTTTAGGGGCGATGTTACCCGACTTAGACAAATTTTATTAAACTTAATTAGTAATGCTATTAAATTTACGAAAGAAGGCACCGTAACTGTCAATATAGTAAGTAAAAGGGTTCAGGAAAAAAAATGTCGTCTCAAATTTACCATACAAGATACAGGTATTGGTATTCCTAAAAATAGACAAAACAAACTATTTAAACCATTTTCTCAAGTGGATAATTCCATAAGTCGTAACTATGGTGGCACAGGATTAGGATTAGTGATTAGTAAAAGATTAGCTGAAATGATGGGCGGGGAAATGTGGTTTGATAGTGAAGAAGGAATTGGCTCAACTTTCAACTTTACTGTTGTTTTACCTATGTCTAGTAATCCTCAAACTATTATTAATAATAACTCACATATCAAAAATTCAAATAATCTTAAACCATATAAAATTTTACTCGCCGAAGATAATAAAGTTAATCAAAAAGTTGCTACTCTAAGCCTTAAAAAAATAGGCTATCAATGCGATATTGTTACCAATGGTTTAGAAGTAATTGAAGCTATTAAACAAGTAGATTACGATGTTATTTTTATGGATATACAGATGCCAGAAATGGATGGTTTAGAAGCCACTCGATGGATTAGACAAAATAGTGTCCATCAACCCCGTATTATCGCCATGACGGCTAATGCCATGGAAGGTGATAGAAGTATTTGCCTCCAAGCGGGGATGAATGATTACATTACTAAGCCCCTAGATTTAGATGAGTTAACAAAGGCGTTAAATAGTGAAGAATGAGTAATGAGTAATGAGTAATGAGTAATGGGTAATGAGTAATGAGTAATGGGTAATAAAAATCTACTTCCCACTTGCCACTTACCACTTCCCACTTTTTCAACAACCCCTAATTATTTTTGAGACAATTATCACAAACACCACAGCGAAAGGACGAATTTGTTTGATGATTAAAAGCCCTTAATAAAAATTTCCAACGACAACTTTTCGTAGTTAGATAATCTTTCATTTGTGTTATTAATATTTTTTCATAATTAATCATCTTTTTGATATTTTTTTCAGGCTGATTTAAAGATAATTGATACTCAAAAGGATTTAACCATTTTAATTGTTTAGCGGTGGTTAATATACCTAAGTAAAGTTCATTTTTATGAGATACCGAACAAGTAGATTTATTAGATAGATTTTGTAATAAATTTTCTGTTTCTTGGTAATATGTTAAGGTTTTGTCAAGGAAAAAAGAGCGTGTTTTTTTATCGGTGGGATCTAATAATCCTGTAAATTCACTAACAATACTTAGGGCTTGGGTTATTTTGCCGTCTCGCCCTCCTCTTCCTATTTCTTGTAAGTAATCAGATAATAATAAGGGTACTTGATAATGAATTATCCATCGTAAATTAGGTTTATTAATACCCATACCAAAGGCATTAGTACAAACCACAAATTTAATTTTTTCCTCTAACCAATCCTGTTCTATTTTTCTCCTTTGACTACTAGGCAAACCCCCATGATAAGAGTAGTTATTATAACCATTTTGACTGAGATAATGGGAAATATTTTCAGCTTCTTTTCTGGTTCTAATATAGATTAAACCGCTCTGATTTTTTTGGTTATTTAAAAATTTAATTAATTGTTGTTTTCTTCCTTTCGGTGTCCAAATTTGTTTTACGTTTAGTTGTAAATTTTGACGATAGGGGCTAAGGATAAATTTCTGGGGATTGATTAAGCCAAGGGTATCACTAATGGTTTTTTGGGTAGTAATATCGGCAGTAGCGGTAAAACAGGCGATCGCCATTAGGGGGTGATTATGCTTTACTGATAGTAAACTAGGGCGAATTGCCCCCAATCGGGTATAACTAGGGCGAAAAGTTTTGCCCCACTGCACCACACAATGGGCTTCATCGATAATTAAGCTACTAATAAGTAAATCCTGACGGCTGATAATTTGCCATACCACGGGGCTAAGGAGGGTTTCAGGGGAAAGGTATAGTAACTTTAATTTTTGTTTTTCTAACCTATATATTACCTGAGTGCGATCGCTCCTAGCCATTTCCCCATGGAAAAAATCCACCGCCACCCCCTTTTGTTTCAACTCCCTAACCTGATTTTCCATCAAAGCAATGAGAGGAGAAACCACCAACGTTAAACCCTCCGACAACAAAGCAGGTAACTGAAAACAAATAGACTTACCGCCCCCCGTAGGCATCACCACCAAACAATCCTTTTTTGCCAAAAGACACTCCATAATCTCCTGCTGAGGGTAGCGAAAATCATCATAACCCCAAACATTTTTTAACTCCCCCCTTAGTAAATCACCCTGATTAACCATGGTATGTGGAATCGAGAGAAGAAGGATTAGAAGGACTTTCCGAAGACTTTAACTGATAAAATACCCCCAAAATAATACCCACCGCCACCAACAAAAACGCAATCCAATACTTATAGCGCTCAAAAAAATCACTCTCCTTTACCACCGTTACTGCCGATAAATCAGGCTCAGGTAAATCAGGCAAAACCTCCTTCAAAGTAGCCCAAGATAATCCCCTCTGTTTTTGGGCATCCACCCTCAAAACCTGACAATGGACTAAACCAATAGTGACATTATCATGACCATTTTTAGTTAAAGCAATATCCAATAAACGGGTAATACTGTCAGATAAAGACAACTCCCCCTCCAAAATAGGTAAAACTTCCCTACGCCAATATTGCTCAACCCTTTCAAAATCCGACAAACCATCAGAGCATAATAGTAAAACACAATCCTCATCAGGAATAATTCTTTTAATGTGAGGACGAATATTTTTAGCGTAATCTGTACCTAAAGCCTGAATTAAAGCCCCTGCTTGGGGATTATTAGTCATTTCACGATAAAAACTATAACCCAAACGAACCTCCCTAGATGCCAAATCATCATCCACCGTCAATTGATGACACCCCTGAGAAGTAATTAAATAAATACGAGAATCCCCCACATGACCTAAATATATCTCATGGTCTAAACCTAGGGTTAAAACCACCGTAGTCCCCATTCTATCTCGATCTTTACTCCCTTGGGCATTATTTATCTCCGCAATTTGGTCATTTGCTTCACATAAACTGGTCAATATTTTTTCCTTATCAATTAAGGGAGTCCAATTTTTACGATAAAGGGTGTCTTTCAGTTCTTTATGATAAATTTGAGTTAATTCTTTCTCCAAGGTATTTATAGCTAAATTAGAAGCAATTTCCCCGCCTTTTTGCCCCCCTAGTCCATCACAAATAATTGTTAAAGTATTAATTCCTGAAACGTTTTCCTTTAACTCTAGGGCAGGGGGATAACAAGCATCTTCATTATTACCCCTCTTTCTTCCAGGATCTGTGGAGGTGATAATATGATATTTTCTTTGATAGTATTCATCCCCTAAAATAAACAGGGCTTGGTCTAAAATTTTAACCACTTCCCCCGTACTGGTCAGGAGTTTTTGTTGTAAGCTAAGAACTACATTTGTTAAAATCTCTTGGATTATTTCCTCACTATCTTGTACCAAAGGTTCTAGTAAATTGCCTAAATCCTGTAGGCTTGGTTTGTAATGATTATCGGGGTTTAATTCCATTATTTTGATGATGCCACCATCTACCCTCAAATTATCTTTCACCAAAAAACTAGATAAAACTTTTTGTTTCTTAAGATAGTACCAAAGCTGAACTATTTGCCATAACCAATTTAACTGTCTGAGGGGGGGCGCCCCTAACCAAGCACTGTGCAGGGTGGGAAAAATATGAGGATAAATCAATTCTCCTGACGGGCTTAAAGGGGCGCTTTGATGTTCTAATAACCATGTATCAGCTATAACTCCATACACTTGGGGTAAGTGTAATCTTTGGGCAAATAACCGTTGATAAGGGAGTATTTCGGAGGGAATATCATCCCCGAAAGGAGGATTTTTCTGCGGTTTTGTATCTAAAACAATTCTCTCATTAACTACGTAAAAGCGATCGTCAATTAAAGACTGAATCTCAAAAGATTGAGCCTCCCCATCCATTACCCACAAATAACGCCTAATAGTTGGAGTATTACATTCATGACACATACTTTCATCAACCGAATTAATGGCATTACATTGAGGATTGATGCAGTGAATATGGCTCATAATTCAAGAACAACAAAAGTGAAAAAATGAAAACAATATAATTTCATTGTAACCTTTATTCCTCGGCGAAAGAAATTATCATTTTGTTTATCTTCATGCTCCATCATAAATAACTGTTTTGCTATGCTCCATGGTAGTCTAAGTAATGACTATCTTAAAACCATTAATCCATAAAACGATCTCTTTTTCTCAGATATAAGTAAAATATATTTTAGTGTTCGCTTTTTAACTATTTATATATATTTCTAAAAAAACTATGCCCGTAATCAATAAAACGAATCTTTCTCAAAAAGTTTTAAATAGTATTCCCCAAATATTAGATCCTACAATGTTAAGAGCCGCTAAGGAAATTTACGAAACATATTGTAAGTTTCATGTAACCCTTGATTCTCAGCCCCTAGGAGTTGCCATTGACAAAAAAACCTATCATGGGCAGTTAATTTTTCAAAAACAACCAATTTTATTACCGTGGGAAAATTTTATTCCTATCTATCAGATAATTTCAGATCATAAGTAGATTTTTGGATTATTTAAACATAATTTTTATTAATTCTTTTTTTATGGCTATCGTAATTATAATTTATGAGTATTATGGTTATCTGCAAATATTAGGTGCGAATTAACGAACAATACCTCTAGTTTTTACAATGTTATAATTGCTGTCATGTCTAACTTCCAAGCAGTATTACCAAAAATAATGGGTCTAAAGCCTCGCCCTTTTAGGGGGACTTGAACAAACAAAAGGCGATTAGCCTACTCTTTTAATCTTATTCTCCTTATAAAATCTCGCACTACCTCTGTTTGATTTCTCCCTGTTTGTTCACAATATTTTTTTAGCTTTTCTCTTTCTTCTTCTGTAATCAATATCGTCAAATGTACTTTTTTCATGGTATAATACCGTTATATACAGTATTTATTGTATCATGAAACAACGATATAACTATCGAATCTACCCAAGT
>NZ_JBSZCP010000001.1:0-41423 GCF_054166785.1 Cyanobacterium sp. | reverse complement strand
TTTAGTGGCGGTCGGGCAGCCCGTCCAAGAAAAGGCTAGTGGAGATGGTCGCAGCGGGGGCGAGTTTACTCGTCTAGCCACGAATCTGTGAAGCTAGAATCCCCCGACATAATCTTTGATTTGTCGGTGGGAGTGTCAATAATGTTGAGTATTCAAACGAGCTTTATCTGAAAAGCTAATACTTTGAATTTTATTATTCATTAGGGGGGCAATGCCCACCCTAGAAAGTTTATTTGATGCCTTGGAAAAACATGGGAATAAATTTATCCACAAAGTCTTGGGGGTTTCTTTGCCATGCCCTTTGGGCTGCATCAATGCGGGTAAGTTGCAGTTTTGGATCGAATAATGTTTGGGGTAATTTTTCCATCAAATAGGTGGTTTGTTCCCACACTGGCATGGTTTTGCTAATCTCGAGGAGGTTATTGAGACGGCGCAATTCTGCCCCTGCTAAAATGTCCATGCCACATTCATAGGCGGCGTGTTCGATGGCGATATATTTACGTTTAGCTTGTTCTACTTTTGCTCTTTTTTCTGGGCTTTCGGAGGCAATTTTGGCTAACCAACGATTTCCCCATGTGACATGACCTGCTTCTTCAGGAAAAATCTTTTCAATGGTGGTTCTAATTTTGATGTTTTCCTCGGTTTGGGGGGCTTCTTTTAGGGCGTGGATATGGGCGGCAAAAAATTCACAACCTCTTTTTTCGGTGACGTTAATGGCTGCGATCGCATCTATGATACCATCTTCCATGTTGTGGGGTTCATCGATTAAACGTTCAAATTCGTTGATGTAAGACATCCCGGGGGGTGTATCAATATCTGCATCTAATTCTACTAATAAATCCGTTAACCAATAGGCATGACGGGCTTCATCTGCTACATGGTGGGATAAGTCTTGGACTAATGCTTTGGGTTTACCGTTGAGGGTTTCGATGAGGTTGGTTAAGTCTTTACAACTTCTCTGCTCGTTATAGCGGTAACGGTTTAGGGTAATGAGGTGAATTTGGCGATCGCCCACAACTCTTTTGAGAATGTCTCGGGCAGACATTTTATTGTGCAGTTTACGAGGATAAGCAACGGTCATATTTTTTTATAATTTCAGATTGAAGTATGTATATTCTTATTGTATCTTTACAATTTGAAAAATAGGCGGACATTAAGAAACCATTGCCTAACCTCGTGACTCCATTTTTCATCAACTTCTGGTTACTCAAATTGACTCTATGGCTTGTCTTTCTTGGGGGGTTAATTCCCTAGTTTGCCCCACATCTAAGTTATGGATGGTAAGGTTAATTTTCGGAGTAAGGGCGATCGCACTGCGCACTAATCTTAGGGTAGGATGGTTAATGGAGGCTGTCATTCTTCTTACTTGTCGGTTTCTGCCTTCGGTGAGGGTTAATTCTATCCAACCGGTGGGAATGTTTTTACGGTAACGAATGGGGGGATTTCTAGGGGGTAACTCTGGTTCTTTTTCGAGGTGATGGGCGATCGCCTTTTTGGTTTTTTTTCCTTTAATAATTACCCCATTTTCGAGCGTTTTTAAAGAGTCTAAAGACGGAATATTTTCTACCTGCACCCAATAGGTGCGAGGATGGGCAAAAGACGGGTCACACAGGCGATGTTTTACCCTCGGATTATCGGTTAATAATAACAATCCTTCACTATCTAAATCGAGTCTTCCCACGGAATAAATATCGGGTATATTAATGTATTTTTTTAAAGTTTCTCGCTCTTGGGCATGGGGGCTATCATCGGTGAATTGACACAAAACATTATAGGGTTTATAAAATAGAATATAGGTGTATTTTTTCATAATAAATAGCTTATAAAAACTGTTTGATAACCTCTAAAGTTTCTTTTCCTGTTTTATCCCAACTAAATTGTTTTACCCTTTCTAATCCTGCTTTGATAAGGTGCGATCGCACATTATCCTTGACCACTTCAGCCATCGCCCCTGCAATATCATCCACATCATGAGGATTAACCAACAAAGCCCCATCCCCTGCCACTTCAGGTAAAGAAGACACGTTAGAAGTAATTACGGGAGTACCACAAGCCATCGCCTCCAACACAGGGAAACCAAACCCTTCCCAAAGGGTAGGAAAAACCATTGCTTGAGCCTGATTTAATACTTTAACCAATTCTTGGTCATCAAGATAATTTAAAAACTTAACCTGTTCAAAAACTTCCAAATCACGGGCTAATTGTTTAAGTAAAGGAGTATAACGTTCATCTGCTCCTCCCACTAACCATAATTCATAATTTTGATTATTTTTAAACTTAGCAAAAGCAGAGATAATATTAGCTAAATTTTTATGGGGATCATGCCTTCCTAAGTATATAAAATAAGGTACTTTATTGACGCTTTTTAAATTACTAATTACTTTAAACTTAACTGAATTATAACCTAAATGAATAGGAGTGATTTTATTAGCAGAAATATCATAAAAATCTATTAAATCGTTAGCCGTATTTTCTGAATTACAAATAATATGGGTAGCTTGTTTACATACTTGAGGTACATAATGACGAAAATAAGCACTCAAAGCCGATTTTTTTTGAGGAAATCTCAGAGGAATTAAATCATGCACCATCACAACACTTCGACATTGTGAGCTAAATAAAGGTAATTCAGGCACAGGGGAAAATAATAAACGGCCTTCTAACTTTCCATATATTTTAGGTAATTTAAATTGAGTCCATAATAACCGCAAAAAATGTCCTTTACTGCCATAGTCTGGACTAAACCTCTTAGAGATATGAAAATTATTATTAGAGTTAGTTACTAAACTTTGATTAGCGATGGTTACATAGTTCAACTCTTTAAAATAGGGAAAAATATGATTAATATAGTTACTAATACCCGTTGGCTTTTCAATCAACATTGAAAAATTTAAAAGTAATTTTGATTCTTTATGTTTCACCAAATAAATAATATAAAAAATATAATTTGTCGGGCAATATGCCACCCACCATTAACACTATAAACAGTCGCAAAAATTACTGATTATCATATTGAAATAACAATTATCCATTATCCATTTTCAATTATCAATTATTTATTGTACTCCCACAGAACGACCACCAGAACCAAACACAAGGATATTATTTTGGGCAAAAGGCTCCCAACCCACCTGAAAACCATTATTAACAGCCTTTTCCCTCGCTGCTCGAAACGTAGAAAAACTATCTGGACGAACAATAAAAGCCACATATTGCTCGTTGGGATTAAGAGTTTGTAGAATCTGAGCAAATTGGGAATTTTCAGCCCTTAGTTGTTGATTATCCTCCCCTTGGGCGTTGAGGATTGGTTCGTATCGTAGTGAGCCATCGGCGGTAAAATTTACTCTATATTGACCATTATCTATGGAGAAGTTTTGAAGACGACGGGTAATATTTCTAGTGCAGTTATTGTAAAGATTTATTTCGTTGAGGTAGGTTTGATAGGCAAATTGACTACGGCTACGGGGTACTTCGGGAACGGTACAGGTAGGTAAGCTAGAATATATTTGCTCAATTTGTGTCTCAATTACTGGGTCACTAATATAAAATAATTGATTATTTCTTAACTCAAAAAAAACGCCTTCTTTATTGGTTTCTGCCCTTAGGGGTGTAGTAATTATTCTTTCGGCTTCTACGGTTAATAAACTGACAAATAAACCGATGAACATTAATACTCCGACAGTATTAGTTAATATGTCTAAAAAAGAGTCTAAATTTTGACCGGGATGATTTTTTTTACGTATGGCACGTTGTCTAGGCATAATACTTATTTAGGTTAATTTATTCTGCAAATCTTAGGGTTAAACCTTCGTCAATGGGTTCATAACCTATGTCAATATTTCGGGCTTCTATCAAGTCTCTAACTTCATAAAATGTTTCTAATCCTGTGGGTCTTAAAATTACGATAACATATTCATTATTACGGTTATTTTCCACCTCTGTGATGAGTCTTAGTAGGGGAGAATTACTACGACTAAGTTGATTTCTGGGTACAAATTCTCCGCTAGGGTGAAGGATGATGCCATCTTCTCTACATTCTATATAGCGAGGCGTTTTGGTGCTGTTTTGTCCTTCTTCGGTTTGCCCGATAACGGTGACTTCGGAACTACTTTCGATGCTTTCGGTACTAATTACAATAATTAATAATATTAGTGTTCCAATGGTACAGGCTAGGACTGATAAAAAGGGAAATAATTCCATTTCTATTTTACTCGCACGGGATCTTCTACGCATAGTAAATGATTGAATATTTATTGATCAATTTGTTCTATTAAGCGAACAACCCTTGGTTTGCTTAGGTCTTTCATGATGGGTTGCAAGAGACTAATTTGTTCTTTAATCATCGACAAGGAATCTTCCATTTTACTGGCGTTTTCTAGGGCATTTACTATGCCTTTAAAACTGTTTTCTAGGGTGGATAGTTTAGCAATATTTTCGCTAGATTCTTTTAAGGAATCAATTTTTTGATCTAATATTGAGGCTATATTTTCTAGTTTAAGGGCGATCGCACTTACTTGATCATCTAATCCATTTTGCCTAAACTGATTTTGTTCTTTAATCAGTTCAACCATCCCTTTTATATCATTAACTAAATTAGCATTAAAACCATGTTGCTCTTGATAGGATTGGACAATTTTTTCTCTATCAGTCACAATAATGCGATTAACTTCCTTGATAGCTTCTACTAACTCAGATTCTTGGGTTTGAATTTGATTAAATTGATGGAGGAATTCTTTTAGCAAATTTTGAGCCGCTTCCCTTGCATATACTTCTGCGGGTTGTATCAACTCCTCGGCGGTAGGTAAAGACTCCTTGATGGCTTGGTTAATAGTTTTACTAATATCGTTTTTATCTAAAGAAGCAGTAGAAGGCAATTCCTTTTCCGAAAATCGAGGTAAAAGTTTGTCATTGATAAATATATCTATGCGCAACAGTAATTGAGATTCTACCCTTTCCACCAATACCAGAGGAATCATTACCACCACACTTAACAATAACGCTAATAATGTGGTATCAAACGCCACCGCCAAACCCCCTGTCACAGTGCCTATACCTTCCCTTATTTGGTCAACTTCCGAGGCACTATCGAGGAAACCAGAAAATCCATTTACCGCCTGACTAATACCCAACACAGTACCCACAAAACCGAGTAAGGGAATAGCCCAAACCAAAATACGGGGAAAAGTGTAGGAAGACTCTGAAGCACTCAGATAAAAGGAGGAATCATCAAGGGCTAATTCTGCCGATGCCTTTCGGCTTCCTGAGTGAATATAGGCGCTCAAAACCCGTGATAGCCTGTTGTCCACTAAACCTCCTGACTCCGAAAAGTATTCGCACATTTGCCTAACTTTTACTGATTTATAGTTTTCCAGGGGAATATTAAGGGGAATGTCTAACTTTCTTAGGTTTTTTGACTCAGCTTTAATTTTGAAAAATTTATCGAGGGTGCTAGTGATTACGAAACAGGAAAGAAATACCACAATATATTGAGTTATACCTCTATCTATAAATAGTATTCCGAAGTAAGTGTTCCTAAAAGGTAGTAGTAAACTATATATAGCAATAGTCAAAAGACTAGAGAATAAAAGGACTAGGGGTAAATTAATATCTAATTCCTGACGATTGTTATTAATTAAGTTGGGCATTGGATGGGAGATTGATAGTTTGTCAAATTACAGTTTAGCTCATTAACTTTTAAAAGGTATCAGATATTAGATATTCGGTATTCAGAGCTTCAGTGTTACGGTAATTACAGTCGCACTTTTCATGTCGGTAAACCATACCGCTAATCCAGATTTATTCAATGGACTAGAAAATTAATAATGGTTAAAATCAGAAAATAACAAACAATATATATTGTAAATTTAAGTAACTATGTAAACTGAAACAGAAAAATAAACAGACTAATTAGGTGGACTTCAAAAGGGTTAATATGAATAAATTAGCAGACTAAATAAACCTTTAGACAAACGTATTTTTGATATAGAAAGAGAATTAAGTCATTTAAAAAATAAGAAAAGTAAAGAAACTAGCCAGGAGTTAAAAAATATACAAAATAATTTTATTAATTATGAACTTAATCAACCTATAAATCGTGATTCAGTAGAGGGTATAGGTCAAAAATTTTTACAAAGGTTAAACCGTGAAGGTATTATTCGGGTTTCGGATATTACTTATTATCGTGTTAAAAACGTTAAAGGAATAGGAGAAGTAAGGGCTTCTAATTTAGTAAGTTGGCGACAGCAAGTGGAAAAAAAAGCCAAAAATAATATGCCCAAAATTTTGCCAACATATCTTGAGGAAAAAATAGATACAAAATATTTAGATTTATACAATAGATTAAATGAAGAAAAGGTAAAATTAATAGAAAAAATTAGGACAAATCAAGCCAATATTAGTTGTAAATATAAACTAGATCAAGAGTCTATTTTAGAAAAAATAGCGAAAATAAAAGAAGAGGAAAAAAAATTAGAAAATAGTACATATATAGAGCAACAAAAAAATCAATTAACGATCATAGAAGAAGAATTAAATTATCTGACCGAACAATTAGAAGTTTATCATTTGTGGACTTTCTCTCGCTATCTTATTAGTTTTCTTTTATTTCGCTCTGAAATTAATATCAGAAACTGATGGATGGTTGATGAGTCTTGTCATAATTCTATCTAATTTCTATTTTTTTTATTCTGCCAAGGTAGAGTTAAGTAATTTTGACAACTCCTCGCCGTGAACGGCTAGGATTCTTCCTTCACAGAAAGATGCCGAGTAAAAGCAGTGCCTTTAGTTGGTCTTACTCTTTCTCCAGAAGCTGTAGCGATATGCCCTACCGCCAAAAGTCGTAAACCTTCATCTCTGATATTTTTCGCTGCATTTATATCCCTGTCATGTATCGTTCCACATTTAGGACATTGCCACAGCCTCATATCTAAATTTAAACTATCTACTTGATGTAAGCAGTGATTACAGGTTTTAGAACTAGGGAAAAATCTATTTACTTCAATGTAAGTTTTTCCCAGCCATTCTGCTTTATATTTTAACATTGTGCAGAATTGCCCCCAACCACAATCACTAATTGACTTAGCTAACTTGTGATTTCTTACCATGTTTTTCACTGCTAGATTCTCGACACAAATGACTTGGTTTTCGTCCACTAATTTACGACTTAGTTTGTGTAAGAAATCTTCTCTACATCTAGTTATCTTTTCATGTACCTTAGCAACAGCTTTTCTTGCTTTATTACGGTTGTTTGAGCCTTTTTGCTTCTTAGCTAAACGTTTTTGTTTCTTAGCTAATTTTTGTTCATACTTACGGTAATGTTTAGGATTGCCATACTTGCTACCATCACTGGTAATCGCAAAATCCTTGACTCCTAAATCAATGCCCATTGCTTTACCTTCTGATGATTGTTGAGGTAAATCAATACCATCATCATACAGACAAGAAGCAAAATATTTCCCTGATGGTGTCATGGATACCGTTACGGACTTCAATTTACCGAATGGTAAACGAGATACTTTACAGTAAACCTTTTTCAGCTTAGGTAAGGTTAAGTAATCACCGTCAAGTTTAATACCTTGAGGGAATCTCACAGATTGCTTATTTCCTTTCTTCTTGAATTTAGGGAATTTAGCCCGTTTCTCAAAGAAATGAAGAAAAGCACTACTCAAGTCCAATGCCACCTGTTGTAAAGCCTGAGATGGAACTTGTGTTAACCACTCAAATTCTTTCTTTAATTCAGGTAGTTTATTAATTATTTCATTACGACTTAAACCTTTTCCCGTAGCCTTGTAAGTTTCATTAGTTAAATTAAGAGCATAGTTGTAAAACCACCGACAGCAACCGAAAGACTTAGCTAGTAAGACTTTTTGCTCAGTTGTGGGATAGATTCTATATTTGTACGCTTTTAACATTTGACTAATATTGTGCTTATTTCTTTATCTTAACATACTTCTGATGCAATGGTAAAAACTTTGGAAATATAAAGCCGCCCTGAAGTGCGGGGTTTTAAACCCAAAGATTTTGATAAAAAACAATGATTATTGGCAGGAATCAACATGTAGATTATTTTTTATAGTCAATCAAACTTTCTATCTTCAACTATTGCCACTCTCTCTTTTTTCATGGTACGTGAGCTTTATGATGTACAACTTAATAAGTCAACTAATTGGCTAATCTTTAAATTACTATATTTTTTTAACTTTCTAGCTTTAGCAATATCTCGTAATTCCGTTAGAGTTAAATTATTAAGGATATTTTTATCCGTAGTATCCATAGGAATAGACTCAGGAGTAAGATAAAAAACCTGTGCCAATTCATTTAACTTTTTACCTCTATTACCAATACCACATCTTAAATTGCCAATAGGCTTCAAGTTTTTCCAATATTTTCTTATAGGTGAACTACTAATATTATCAATTAATTTTTGTTTATATCTACGAATACTTTTTAACTCAATATTTGGTAATGAAAATAAGTATTCAATGGCTTGACTAATTTCTTCTTTACTGGCCGTAGAAAGATTAATTTTTGGTATTTTTTCCCCCATTAAAATTTGACTAATTTCCGATGTTTCCTGACTCCCATCAGCGATAATACACCAAACTCTTTCTAAATTTGCTTCTTTGGCTACTTGATAAGCAAAAGAATTAGCAATTAATTCATATTGATCTTCTCCAGTTTCTTTAACTATTAAAGGAAGCCAATTTCTGGTTTGATTTTGATGTAATAGTTTCGCTGTTGCTGAAATTAGAAAAAAAGACTTTTCAGTTAAATGTTTAACTTTTATGTCATCTAAATAGAGATACATTAAGTTCCCAATATCATCTAATTTTGCCATTAAATAAAATACTCCTTAATTAATGTTTTGTAATTATCAACTGCTTTTTGATAACGATAAACGGCTGGGACATGATAATTTTCAGCTTTCTCGATAAAAGCACTGTGGGGTAAATGAAATACTTGACGATTTTTATTTAAAGAGTTGTGATGAGGGAAAAAGTAAGGAGTTAAATCAATATCTTTTTGCTTATAATGATTGATATTTATTTCTATTAAATCATAGATCATTTTGATTTGGTTATTTGTGGCATTTCCACCATTAAACATAATTGGCAGTGCGATCGCACCATGATCTTTTTCTACTTTTTTTCTATATTCTGCGACTTCGGGCAAATATTCAGTAATAGTAGTAATGGCATTTTTTATAGATTTTCTCGTATATTGGTTAGGAATTAAAACCACATTGGAGGCATAAATTGAAAGTTGTGATTGATCTCTCCAGTTTGGTGGTGTATCAATTAAAATATAATCATAAATTAGAGTTAATGGTTTTAGTAATTGTTTTAAACGAGTAATTTTGAACAATTGTCTGTTTAATGTTTCTGTATCTTGTACTAATTTTTTATCGGCAGGAATAACATCAAATCCATAAGTACCAAGTTTTTTTAAATCTTTTTTATAGGTAATTATCGCTTCATTTATATTCTTATCTCGACTTGTCAAACATTCATATAATGTAACAGAATTAGGTTTTAATCCTAATGTTGAAGTCAAGTCTTGCTGGTCATAGTCTAAGTCAATAATCAAAACTTTTTTTCTACATGCACTTAACATTCCCGCTAAATTAATTGTGGTGGTAGTTTTTCCTACTCCTCCTTTGTTGTTGTAAATTGCTACAGTTAAAGCTGTGGGGGGATTTTGAATTTGAGTTTTAAGTCTTATTATTTTTTCTTCAAACTCTTCTAAATTATTAGGATTTAATTCTTCTATTATTGAGGCGGGATAAATTACTTTACCATGCTTCCTAAAGAGTTGAATTTGCTTACCATTGCTAATTAATCCCCATTGTACTTTTTTAAATTTAGGGGCTAGTAAATCTTTTTTTAAGTTTGTAACTCTAGCTTGATATTGAGGATTATCATTATCAAACTCTAAATTAATATTCTCAATAGCTAGTAGCAAAAATGGTAAGTTTGTTTGCTGTTCATTGATTTGAAAATCTACTATTTCTTTACCATTACCTGTGGAGACTTTATGTTTAATTTGTTTTTCTCCAAAACCTAATACTCTTAATAGTAAAGGAGCAAAGTTAGTCACTAAATCAGCTTTACTAACTGAGGTAGATAATTTTTCAAGATATTGAGCTAAATCTTTAATCTCTATACTCTTATGGGTTAAATCTATTTCTTGATTGTTAGACATATTAACAGTTGATTTATTTTCTTTTTTAGTTATAGCTGAATTTTGTGTGTCTAATATTTCCGATTTTTCTGTGTCGCTAGAATTGTTTTTATCAATGGTTTTAAGCCCTCTTGCTTCAGAGATAGTGATGGTATTATTACTTTCATAAAAAGCTCGAAAACAATCTACCCATTTTTGGTGCTCAGGTTGTTCAGGTTTGGCTTTAAATACATTTGGGCTACCTACGACAATTCGCTTTACTCTCCCACGAGTAATGGCCACATTTAAACGATTAGGTTGAAAATAAAAATCCGCTTTTTGTGCTGCATGAAAAGGATCGCTAGTGGTTAATGATAATATAATAATATTCCTTTCCTGACCTTGCATGGATTCCACCGTATTGACTAAAATTGAAGTTAAATTAGGTAGATTAAATTCTAAGGCTATTTTTTGTAATTTTTGACGAATTAAACGAGCCTGAGAGCGATATGGCACAACGATCGCAATTTCACCTAAATTAACTCCACATTGGACTGTTTCTGCGACTATTTCGACGATTATCTCGGCTTCTTGAGGAGAATTTAAACCTTGCCCTTGATGATTGACTTCGACAAAAATCGATGATATTTCAGGATTGAGTACATCACCGTAAACTTGAGGTTGAATCGGCAACTCCAACTTTCTGGACATCGCTTCTGGGGAAGGTTGCAGTAATCCTTGATAAAAATATTGACTAGGAAATTGATTAATTTCTTCATTAAGACGATGGGTAATATCTAACATGGTACCGGGAGCATGGTTAAATAAAGTTTCAAAAATGGAATAAGTAACCCATGATTGTCGATGTACTCCTGCGACTACGGGAGACATTTGTTGATGATCTCCGATAAAAATATATTTGTAACCTTCTGTCATACCTTTAATTGCTACGGGTAAAGTTATTTGCCCAGCTTCATCAAAGATGATGGTATCAAATTTTATTCCTTTAAGGCGATTTCCGCCCACGGAGAAACAAGTTGCCCCGATAATTAAACCTTTAGTATCATTTTTGTAAGGACTATGTTTGAGATATTCATAGTTAGCAATTGAGTGATTTTCCCATGTTAGACCGATATTTTTATCTGCTTTTCCTATTTTGATGACTTTCTGATAACCAGTAACTTGAGCTATTTTTTTAAGAGCGTTATTAATGGCGGTATGGGTAAAAGCTGTAATTAAAACAGTTTGCCCCTGTTGGGCTAAAAGATAAGCGATATGGGCTAATAACCATGTTTTTCCTGTGCCGGGCGGCCCTTGAATGAGATAATAATTATTAATAGCTAAGGCATTTATTAATCCTTCTTTTTGTTTTAGGGTTAAGTTTAGTTTTTCAATATAATTTGTATCAAAACCTTTATTTTTTAGTTGCTCCAAGGTTGCTGAATTGACATCTAATTTTGGGGTGATATTTCCTTCAATAATACCAATAATTTTATTCTGTAAACTGTCATCTAATTCAATTTTATTTAAAGTATCTAATAGTAAATGTCGTAAGTCGAATAATTGTAAATCTAAAACCCATTTTCTGTTAAAGTCTTCTGGGGTTAGATCAATCTTTTGCTGGAGTTTTAAAACTAATAAATTATCTTTTTCTTCTTCTAAGGTACATTTATATTTATCCTCTTTATGGAAAGGATTACCAGTATTTAATAAAAGATCGTCTCCGGGGGCAAATTTTGATAAGTTCTCAGAAAATTTTGCTGTTATTTGTGTTCTTGATTGGTTAATAAGTTCTACAGGTGCGATCGCCCTTCCCTGTTCTAATCTTTCCTCAATAGGTGAAGCCCATGTTTCTTTTACATCTCTAACTTGAGTATCATGTTCAACATTAATGAAACTTTTAAGACTATAAATAAAATCTTTTCTTGAGTCAGGTAAATTATGATTGTAAGCAGTATTTAGATAAGAATTTCGATACCTTTCTTTTGCTAAAGATTCAGCCTCTAATTTCGTCCAATGATTAATATTAGGCAACTCAGAAACGTGATTAAATTGCTGTAGTAAAAAATAATTTTCCGTTAAATTAGCAATGACATCAGCTATATATTTACAGCACCTTTCAGGATAACAAACTAATTGTTCTTCCGCAAAACGAATGACGAACCAGCCACCATTAGTAAAAGCTAAATTTCTTTGTTTTTCACTTTCTAATTCTTGATAGTGAGTAGGTTCATTATTACTATATACATAAGGTTCATCACACTCTATATCGATATATATACCTGCTTCTTGATCAACATAAATAAAATCAGGATAATATTCTTGAAAACGATAGTTACGTTTAATATAATCAGGAAAAAATTTGTTTAAATAATACCAATAAAAATAATCTTCTTCTGGATTTTGTTTAACAGGTGCTTCATGTTCATCTAAAGGGTTGATTTCGATTAATTGCTCTGATGTTGGCGGAAAAAGTTGAGGAAAAGTTGACACGCTTTGTTTATTTACTCCTTTAGATTGATTTTCTTGATTTACGACTCTAAAATTTTAGATAATATAATGTTTATAAATTATTCATCAATAATATTATTTAACACATACTCAGTAAAACAAATTTGACTTTTCTCATTGACACATTGTTTAACAGAATTACAAAAATTAATAGTAGTTTGAGGTGTAATCCTTCCTGCATGAATCGTCATAATTCCATGGGCAACTAAATGCCTCATAGCTTGTGCAATGACTAAAATATTGTCATTTTCTTTTTCCTGAAATTCAATGACTTTGTCTTTTAATCGGCTACCATAAAGTTTATCATGGAGAAAAATTAGTAATCGCTTAGATTTTCTCAGTTTATTAGCAATTTTTGGCTCGTTAATACCCCATTCATCAGCGATAAATTTGTTTGGCTTTCCTACTGCTTTATAAAGTTGTTCGAGGGCAGAGTAAGCTAAAAACACCCCAAAAAGACTACCATAAGCCTCTACAGAGAGTTCGGGATAGTCTTTGAGGTTTATCCCTTCATAGGATTGGGCAAGGCGAAAACGGGCGGCAAAACGGTTAATTTCAGAAAGATTAAGGTTTTCTGGCAGAGATACTTCTGGATTTTTTTGCCTCCATTGACAAAATGTATCCCATCCTTCAGGGTAGCTCATGATTTACTCCACATATCCATAAATTTATTGTTGACTATTGGCAGATTCTAAAGTTCATTCTTATGATAGATTCGTCCATTAAGACAAATATAATTCCCCTACTCGCTCAATGCTCATCCTTGATGATACTTCAATGGTAAGGGGCGATCGCCCTTGATTGTCAAAATGTTCCGCCGCCGCACAACCAATCATGGCTGCATTATCGGTGCAATATTTGAGAGGGGGAAAATATACCGTTAAACCATTATCCTCACAAGCAGATTGTAAACTAGCCCGTAAACCACTATTAGCCGCTACACCACCCCCCACGGCAATGGTATCCAATCCCAAATCTAAACAAGCCCTTAGCGCCCTTTTTGTCAATGCTTTCGCCACGGTAACTTGAAAACTAGCACATAAATCAGGGATGGGTAAATTATCCTCTCCCATTTCCTCCTTTAACTTGGTTACTAAACGCAATACTGCCGTTTTTAGCCCACTAAAACTCGAATCGTAGGGATGAAAACCTTGATTATTAGGTAATGAAACTCGCCCTTCTGGTAACTTAAAGGCTTGGGGATTTCCTTCCTTGGCTAATTTATCGATAATCGGACCCCCCGGATAGCCCAAATTTAACAACCTTGCCACCTTATCAAAGGCTTCCCCCGCCGCATCGTCACGGGTTGAGCCGATATTTTCATAGTTACCGCAACCTTTCACATGGATAAGGCTAGTATGTCCCCCCGAAACTAATAGGCACAGAAAAGGCGGTTTTAAATGGGGTTGGGCAAGGTAAGAGGCAAAAACATGACCTTCCAGGTGATGAACCCCCAAAAAGGGCTTATTATGTACCATAGCGAGGGTTTTTCCTGCCATTACCCCCACCATCAAAGAACCCACTAACCCAGGTGTCACCGTAGAGGCGATCGCATCTATTCCATCCCATCCCAAACCCGATTCTTCCAACGCTTTAGCAATACAGGGGTTAACCATTTCCAAATGTTGCCGAGAAGCCAACTCAGGTACTACTCCCCCATAACTTTCGTGTAACTTTATCTGGGATGCCACCACATTACTTAGTACAGTGCGATCGCACACCACCGCCACACTCGTATCATCACAACTGCTTTCAATCGCCAGAATCGTCGCCATTACTTTGTCAATTTGTTAAGAATAATAAACTTTCCTGTTATTACTTTACTGCATTTCCCGAATCGCTGTAAGATCACGTTTGAAGTAAATTTTTTAGCTTCATTTTTTGTAACAATAATTTGTTGTTTCGTAACAAAAGGAAACAATTTTATGGGTAAAATATTCAGTCTCGTATTAGCATTTACACTTTCACTAACACTATGGGGTAACTTTAGCGCCCCCGCTCACGCAGATTTATCTCATCTCACTCCCTGTAGTGAATCTGCCGCTTATCAAGCAAAAGCTAAAAACTTCCGTAATACCACCAACGATCCCCAATCTGGTCAAAAAAGAGCAGAAAAATATGCCGAAGCTCTTTGTGGGCCTGAAGGCTATCCTCGTTTAGTGGTAGATGGCAGATTAGATCACGCTGGTGATTTCATCATCCCCGGCTTACTATTCCTTTATACCGCAGGTTGGATTGGTTGGGTAGGTCGTGCCTATCTTATCGCCATCAGAGGGGATAAAGACGCTGAGATGAAAGAAATCATTATCGATGTACCTTTAGCCATCAACAAAATGCTACTTGGCTTTAGCTGGCCTCTTCAAGCATTAGGTGAACTCAAATCTGGAGCATTAACCGCCAAAGATTCTGAAATTACCGTTTCACCTCGCTAATATTCATTGATTTTTAATTATTTTTTTGGGAGATTTTTTGATGAAAGGTTTACCTACTTTTTTATCTACAGCACCTGTTTTAATTACTGCTTTATTAGTATTTACAGCTGGTCTATTAATTGAATTTAACCGCTTTTTTCCTGATCTTTTATTCCATCCCATGGGATAGTTTTTATAAAAAAAAAGATTAACATCCAAGGGTGTAGCTAGATTTTTTTCTAGGCTATGCCCTTTTTCTTAATCTTCGTGTATTACATTCGACTACATTTTCCTTAACAAAAAAAATCCCAAAATAGGGTTTGAACAATACAGTCTTTACGATATGATTAGGGTCATTACAAAAATTTATTGTACTTAATTAAAATACCAGAGGAAATAAAAACAGTGGTTAGAGTAGCTATTAATGGTTTTGGAAGAATTGGACGCAACTTCTTACGTTGTCTATTAACCAGAGAAAACAGTGGCCTAGAATTAGTAGGTATCAACGACACTTCCGATCCCCATACTAACGCACATCTTCTCAGATATGACTCCATGCTGGGAAAATTAGACGCAGACATCCAAGCAGATGACAACTCCCTAATTGTTAATGGTAAAACTATTAAATGTGTTTCAGACCGCAACCCTTTAAATTTACCTTGGGCTGACTGGGGAGTTGATATGGTTATCGAATCCACTGGGGTATTCGTTACCGATGAAGGTGCTTCCAAACACATTCAAGCAGGAGCAAAAAAAGTATTAATCACCGCCCCCGGAAAAGGTGGCAATATTGGTACCTATGTTGTGGGTGTTAACCATGAAGATTATGACCATGATAAATTTAATATTGTTAGTAACGCCAGTTGTACCACCAACTGTTTAGCTCCTGTAGCTAAAGTATTACACGAAAACTTTGGTATCATCAAAGGTACCATGACCACCACCCACAGTTACACTGGGGATCAACGTTTACTCGATGCTAGTCACAGAGACTTAAGACGGGCGCGTGCGGCAGCTATCAACATAGTACCTACCAGCACTGGGGCAGCTAAAGCGGTAGCCCTTGTATTACCTGAACTTAAAGGTAAGTTAAACGGTATTGCCCTAAGAGTACCCACTCCTAATGTTTCTGTGGTTGATTTGGTAGTACAAGTAGAAAAAAGTACCATCGCCGAGCAAGTTAATGATGTACTAAAAGAGGCTTCTGAAGGCTCTTTGAAAGGAATTTTAGGTTATAACGAATTACCTTTAGTATCCTGTGATTACCGTGGTAGCGACTTCTCTTCTATCGTAGATGCTAGTTTAACCATGGTAATGGCTGGAGATATGGTTAAGGTTGTTGCTTGGTATGACAACGAATGGGGTTATTCTCAAAGGGTTGTGGACTTAGCTGAGTTAGTAGCTAAGAAATGGAAATAAGATATAGGTTTTTATCTTTTTAGTTATGGACTAAATATTTCATAGGGAAGAATGTATTTCGGTATGTTCTTCCTTTTCTTTACTTAATTCTTTATTTTTTGTTAAGAGTCCCAAGACTAAATGAGAAATATTTTAGTTAAAATGATGATGTGTGTAAAAATCTCTAGTAAGGTAATATAGCCATGGTGCAGACTTTAGAGAAGCGAAAAAAACAATGGTTGTCTAAACCTATCGGCGAAAAATTGGAAGAAGCGGGATTAATTTCTAAATATCAAATCGAGGTTGCCCTTATAGATCAAGTATCCTATATTGATAATAAATTTGGAGAAATTTTGGCTCTCAGGGGCTGGTTAAAACAGCATACTATTGATTTTTTTGTCAAAGATTTACCTAATTTGATTAATAGCTCCCACAAAATTCCTATTGGTAATTATTTTAAGGCAGCAGGTTTATTGGACGAGAGGCAGGTAGAGGAAATTTTAAAGGAACAAAATAATTCTGAGATAAAATTTGGTTACATTGCTGTTTTAAAGGGTTATGTGAGACAGGAGACTTTAGATTTTTTCTTAAGACATTTTGTTTATGATGGATTGGAAAGGAAAACGATTCATCAGAGTAAGGATACTTTTATTCAATACGATACAGATGTTGTAGCACCCCAGAGTGATTTTGATTTTGATTCTCTTTGGGATTAATATTGGGAGTTTTTCAACTAATGAATTTAATCTGGTTGCCCCATGGTTTAAAATAACTCTGATACCTTGTAGTAATAAGGAAAGCCATTGTCTAAAGAAAGATTAGATACGTTATTAACCAGTCAAAATTTATGCTCTTCCCGTGCTTTGGCACAAAAGTTAATTCGGGCTGGAAAGGTTCGGGTTAAGGGGCAAATAGTTGATAAACCGGGAACTTTGATAAGTGTTGATAGCCCCATTGAGGTAAAATCTGAGCCTCCTTTTGTGTCTCGGGGGGGGGAAAAGTTGGTTAAGGCATTAGAGTATTTTGCCATTGATGTGGAAAATAGAGTTTGTCTTGATGGGGGCATCTCTACGGGGGGATTCACCGATTGCCTATTTCAACGGGGGGCAAAAAAGGTTTATGGTATTGATGTAGGTTATGGGCAGGTGGCTTGGAAGATAAGGCAGGATGAGCGGTTGGTGTTGAGGGAGAGGACAAATTTTCGTTATCTAACCTATGATGATTTATATCAGGATAGTGAGCCACCTAATTTTGGGGTAATGGATTTATCGTTTATTTCTTTGACGAAGGTTTTACCTACCCTTTGGCAGTTATTGGTAAATCCGAAGGAGGTGGTTTTATTGGTGAAGCCCCAATTTGAGGTGGGTAAGGGTAAGGTTGGAAAAAAGGGGGTAGTGAGAGATTTTCGTTTACAAGCAGAGGCGATCGCCTCTATCCTTAATTGTGCTCAAAGTATAGGATGGAAATATAGGGGGTTAATACCTTCTCCTATTCAAGGGCCCGCAGGAAACGTAGAATATTTATTATGGTTGGCAGACTCTGGGGAGGATTTGATGCCTTCTGAGAAAGATTTAGGAGAAATCACTAAACAAGCAATGAATTAGTAAATTCGGGTATTGCTTATTTTGGCTATGCCACATCATTTAACTACAGCCAATATACAATATTAGAACTGTTATTACTATTACCTATTGCCGAACTAAACTAAAAATTATGTCTTAATCCACCAACACCTATTTTTTTTACACCCCCATCGGAAGAAGTGCTAATTAATAACGGTTTCCTTAGAAATATCTTTGCTACTGATGGGTTTAGCAGAGACATTTTTACCCTGACTACTCCTTGAAGGCTCATCATCGGAACCCAATTTAATTAATATTTTAGGGCCCGAACTAGCTAAACGGATAATCATTCCATCCCTAACTAAAACTTTATTGATTTTTCGCCCGTTTACAAATGTACCATTAGAACCTAAGCTAATTAATGCCCAGTCTTCTTTATGGGGCCGAATTTCTAAATGATGACGGGAAACTACAGCACTATACAATACTACATCGTTATCATTAGCCCTGCCAATTCTGATCACCTTGTGGGGTTCAAAATTCCATTTTTGGACAGGGGTAGATTTGAGGGGGTGCAAAAGAGTTAAGGTAATCACCAACATTCCATCTGGATAGATATTTTGTATAGTTTGTATAGTTATAAATCAATGACAACTATTTTAACAAGTTTATTTTAGCTGAAAAACGGTCTTTTGTCTGAATTTTTCCTAACACTTAACCTTAGTGGTTGATAACTATAGTAATCCTGCGTTGGATAAACCGAGAATAAACCCGGCTCCTAGTATATGTCCTAAACTAGCGGTCGCTAATAATTCGGGTAGTCCAAAATTTTTCCAAATTGCTGGTTTTGCAAGGGGTAAATCGGGGCCGACTCCTGATTTTTGGATGGCAAAACGTCCGATAAAAACAGCCACGAGGTTCGCTGAAATCATGACTAAAGCTACTTGAAAATTCCATTCAACGGTTTGAGGTACTTGGGCTATTAGATGGGAAAAGGTGATTAAATTCATTTTTATGATAAATTTGATTATGTTAACTATTTTGGTTATTTTACTCTTTCTAATAGTTTTTTGCTGATTTACTTAACTTTAATTAATCTTTTTTTATTAACTTTTATTATTTTTATTATTTCCCTGTACCATGCGCATAAAAATCTGTGGTTTAACTAATGTTGAGGAAGCAAAGGCGATCGCATCTATGGGGGTTGATACCATTGGTTTTATCTGTGTAAAGGATTCTCCCCGTTATATCTCTCCTTCTAGTATAAGGGCGATCGTGGAACAACTTCCCCCTCAAGTTAGTACCATTGGTGTATTTGTCAATACCTCTGTGGCAGAAATTGTTGAAATAGTTCACCAAGCCAAGTTAACAGGGGTACAACTCCACGGAGAGGAAGACATCGCTTTTTGTGAACAATTACGATCAAATTTACCCGACATCGAGATAATCAAAGCCATTAGATACAAAAATCCTCAATCACAACAGGAAGCTGAGGAATATATTCCCGTAGTTGACACCCTTTTAATCGATACTTATCAAAAAGGAATCCATGGGGGCACAGGAAAAACTTTTAATTGGCAAGAATTAAGGGATTATCGTCCTTCTCGCCCTTGGTTAGTGGCGGGGGGAGTTAGTCCTGATAATGTGATTACTGCTTTTGATACTCTACAATGTGATGGAATTGATCTTTCTAGTAAGGTGGAAATTAGCCCGGGCAAAAAAGATTTGGACAAAATAAGACAACTAATTACTAGCCTAGAATCTATAAAAAATAGTTTGCCTAATTAGGGTTTAATTTTTCGGTGTTGCTTATTTTTCATCATTAAACTACAGCAAATATATAATACTAGAACTATGATTACCATTGCCCATTCCCCATTGCCGAACTAAACTAAAAGGAATACCTTAATTCACCAACGCCAATTTTTCTTGGTGACAAAAGCCCGAAGATAGTTTTATCTTTACTAGGCTTAAGTCTTTTTTATTCTTTTTCTTTTTTTCCTCAAAAAATTAGGAAAATTTAAGGGTTTAGTTTTGTTTCTATCTCGCTGATGGAGAGGGTTTCTTGTTTTCCTGTGTCGAGATATTTTAGTTGGATGGTGTTGTTTTCTACTTCACTATCTCCCAATACTAGGCATATTTTAGCACCAGTGCGATCGCCCCTTTTAAACTGCTTCCCAAAATTACTACCCGTTAAATCAAGCTCCACTTTATAACCCTTTTGTCTCAAATCTTGGGCGATAATAAGGGCTTTGTTTTCTGCCTTGTCACCCCTCGAAACAAAATAAATATCAGGACTAGAAGCAGAAAGGGGTTGCAATTCCTTGAGTAGGAGAATTAAGCGCTCCATGCCCATGGCCCAACCGATAGCAGGGGTATCTGTACCCCCTAACTGAGACACTAACCCATCATATCTTCCCCCACCGCACACCGTAGCCTGAGCACCTAAATCGGCGGATTGAATTTCAAAGGCGGTATCGGTATAGTAATCAAGCCCCCTCACCAAACGAGGGTTGAGGTGATAAACAATATTTAGATCATTAAGTAGTTGACAAACTTGGTCAAAATGTGCTTTGGATTCTGTGCCTAGATAGTCCAAAATAGAGGGGGCATTCTCGGCAATCTCTTGGGTTTTCTTATCTTTACTGTCTAAAATGCGGAGGGGATTACGTTCAAGGCGATCTTGGGAATCTTGATCTAAATCTTCTTTGTAAGGGGTGAGATAGGCTACTAAAGCATCACGATATTTTTGTCTATCTTCGCCGCTACCCACGGAATTTAGTTGTAAACTGAGGTTTTTTAACCCCAAGGCTTTTAAAATGTCAGTGGCGATCGCAATTACTTCCACATCCGCCCGAGGGGCTTTTACCCCCAACAACTCCAAGCCAATTTGATGGAACTGTCTTTGTCTTCCTGCCTGGGGGCGCTCGTACCTAAACATAGGTCCTGTGTACCATAATCGTTGGATGCCCCCACTAGCCAACTTATTTTGAACATAGGCTCTCACCGCCCCTGCCGTACCTTCTGGACGTAACGTTAAAGTGCGATCGCCCCTATCGGTAAAAGTGTACATCTCCTTACCTACCACATCAGTAGCCTCCCCAATGCCCCGCTCAAATAAAGGGGTTTGCTCAAAAATAGGAGTCCTAATTTCCTGATAACAAGCCCGAGACAAAATATCAAAAACAGTCCTTTCCAAAAACTGCCAATAAACCACCTCATCGGGCAAAATATCCCTAGTACCACGAATCGCTTGAATTTGTTCCATCACAACCTATCCTAAAAAAATAATCACAAAAAAAACTTTAATAATTAAACCGAAAAATTGTCAACAAAGTATCTCACCTCCTTCACAAACTCCTCCGTTGACTCATAGGGCAAAACATTACGCCCACTAATTATTTTCCCTTCCAAATTAGGAATATTTTTACCATACAATTCTATTCTTTGTTCAGGACTTTCCTTAAAGCCATCCTTACTAACACTACTAGCCGTTTTTCCCATCAAAAGTAAAATTTTCTGATCTAACTTCTGCATCAATTTAGTGTAATTTTTACGCCAAAAACCAGCCAAAAAAGAAAACACCGCATAACGATATTTAGGATCCATCGCTCCCTTTTCCAACATCGTCAACCACTCATCATCCACCCCATCAGCCTCTGCAAATAACTGCTTAATAGAAAAAGACTCGATAAACTTCCTCCTCTGAGCATACTTATAAAACAAAGAACCCACAAAAGAATCAAAAAATAAATTCCAGACAATATCACTAATTTTTGAATTGCCCCCATTGGTCATAATATTCCAAGCAGGAGGCCCCGACAAAATTAAACCCTTAATCAAATCACACTTCAAATCCCCCGCTGCCATATAAACAGAAATAGGAAAAGAAGCCCCTTGCACCACCAAAATACAAGGTTTTTTAACCACCGTTTCCAAAAAAACATTTAACTGACTAGCCCAATCTTTTGGATCATAAGCAATACGGGGTAAATCACTCTCACCACACCCGAGCAAATCAGGATTATAAACCTTATAATTACCATCACAATTAGTAATAGCTTTTAAAAAACGGTGCCAAAAGATACCCGACAAACCCACCCCAATCGGATGAATTAGCACCAAAGGTAAAGATGTTGATTCACTATCAGAACCATATTCCGTATAAGCACATTGATATTTTTTCCAAGAATAAAACTTAGTTTCAGGTAAAATAAACATAATCTAAAAAATAATCTTAATAAAATAAATCTGAGTTACAATAGCATTATCAAAATACTAAACATAATCATTAAAGGCTAACCTTTAATCAAACAACAGCTAATCATCATCATTAACTTTTGAGTTATTCATTTTCATTCCCAAAGAGAAAATAATTATTTCCTTGGCTATCATTTACATATGGTTAAAACAAATAGTCATGACTCACCGATGGGTAATTGTAAAAAAAACTCAGCCTTTTGTAGTGTAATGGATAATGAAGCATTAATGGTCAAATAATAGAGGATTGAATGACTTTTGAACGCTCTTAAACAAATATCTTTTGTTGTACCTAGTGACTTGCTCTGTTTGGGGGAAGTGTTAGGAAAATATGAAGAAGTAAAACCAGAATCTATCAATCAAAGAGTTTGGCTAGAATGCCAACTAGCTTTAGCCGAAGGTTTTACCAATGCAGTTCGTCATGCCCATAAAAATTTACCCCCAGAAACCACCATCGAAATAGAGATTATTATTAGCCCTTCAAATTTAGAAATCAAAATTTGGGATCAAGGAAGTCCTTTCAACTTAATCTCACCCCCAGAGTCCAATAAAAAAGATGATAGATTAAAAACAGGGGGCAGGGGCATTGAAATATTGGAAAAAGTAGCCGATGAACTAAAATACGAACACTATCCCGATAGTCGAAATTGTTTAAGTATTAAAAGGAATCTTGAATTGTAGAGATTAGCTTTTGATGGGTGATTGCACATTGTCCGTTGTTTACTTGGTGGTGCGATACAATGAAAAGTATAGATAAGAAAAAACCATAGGAGTAAACGAGTTTTGAATCGTCAATCAACCAATATATCTTCATTAATAGCAGCTATCGTAACCGCTTTTATTGTATTTATTGGACTTAATTCTTTCGTCATTATTAACCCCGGGCAAACAGGTGTGTTGAGTATTTTGGGTAAAGCTCAAGATCAACCACTATTAGAAGGTATTCATTTTAAACCTCCTATTATTTCTGCCGTTGATGTTTATGATGTGACAGTACAAAAATTTGAAGTACCAGCCCAAAGTTCTACTAAAGATTTACAAGATTTAACGGCTAGTTTTGCCATTAACTTCCGTCTTGATCCCATTAAAGTCGTTGAAATTAGAAGAACACAGGGTACTCTACAAAATATTGTAGCCAAAATTATTGCTCCTCAAACCCAGGAATCTTTTAAAATTGCGGCCGCTAGACGCACCGTAGAAGAGGCAATCACTAAACGAAGCGAGTTGAAGGAGGATTTTGATAATGCTCTAACTTTCCGTCTCGATAAATATGGCATTATTGTCCTAGATACCAGTGTAGTAGATCTTGCTTTTTCTCCCGAATTTGCTAGGGCGGTAGAGGAAAAACAAATCGCTGAACAACGCTCTCAAAGGGCTGTTTATGTGGCAAAAGAAGCGGAACAGGAAGCTCAAGCTGATATTAACAGAGCGAAGGGTAGAGCAGAAGCTCAAAGGCTATTAGCTGAAACCCTTAAGGCACAAGGGGGCGAATTGGTACTACAGAAAGAGGCGATCGAAGCATGGCGCAACGGTGGTTCTCAGATGCCCAAAGTTTTGGTTATGGGAGGAGATTCTAAAGGTAGTGTTCCTTTCTTGTTTAACCTCAATGATGTTGCAAACTAATTCTTTACTAATTTAACTATAATTATTAGGGTGGGCTATGTCCACCTTTTTTAATAGCTATATTTGATAATTAACTCATCTTCCAAATCAAATAAAAGTTATCACTAATGGCTAAACAACGATGTGCAAGTGAATAGAAAAGACCGAATGCGCCTCACAGATGCTGATGTCACTAGCTCTGTCTCTAATACCCGTAAGCATACGGGATCTTTGAGAACACTAGGGCAGATGAAGCTTCAAAGCTCCAAACTCAAAGAAGGTAAGGTTTTAAAAAACCCGCACTCCTCAGAGTCGGGGTAGTTCATTAATATTATCGATCTTCAGGTACTAACTCACTATTAAACTGATTAAAAGTTTTTCTTTTTAATTGTACAGATTCAGAACGAGGTAAAAGATTAAATAAATTCCTTAAAATATCGTCCACCTCTTCAAATTCAATGATGCCTTTACCATTATAAATTTCTTTTTCATTCTCATCTAAAATCACCGTCTGGGGAATAATACCTTCATAGTAATATCCCACCTCATCAGGCTTGTAACTATCTTTTACAGGAATAGTATCCACATTTACGGGAATAATACTAGCAGCCCGTCCATAAAATTCTTGGAACCGGGAAACAATAAAAGCGAACTCCTTAGAATCACTATTATCATCCAGATAATAAACTATAATTGCGGGCAACTTACGCTCAAAAGACTGTTTTAAAGTAAGACGGGGAGGTACTAATGAACCATTTCCAGCATATACCACAAAAATATTACCATCATAGCGATCTGTGTCTATGTCAGCCATACTATTTTGGGGATAACTAGCCCATAAACAAAGGCAAGACAGAAAAACTAAAATAACTCTTTTTAACATCAGAATAATCAAAAAATTAACCAATATACTTTTTATTTAACAAAGAATCATCTTATCATGGTGGGCATTGCCCACCCTACACAAGTTATTCCGCTTTGGCAAAAACCAACTCCCCATCTTCATACTTAACCAATACTGTATCCCCTTCTGTGAAAGTGAGATCAAGGATTTTGGTGGCGAGGGGATTTTCTAATTCTTTTTGGATTGCCCGTTTGAGAGGACGAGCGCCATAATTAGGGTCATAACCCACATTTACAATATAGTCCTGTGCCTCTGGGGTTAACTCAATTTTAATTTGTTGCTCACCCAAAAGACTTTGTAAACGAGCTAATTGTAAGGTAACAATATGGCGTAATTCTTCTTTCTTGAGACTGTGGAAGATAATTAAATCATCGATACGGTTTAAAAATTCGGGGCGGAAATGTTTACGCAAGGAAGTCAAAACCTGAGTGCGCATTTGCTCATAATTGGTATCGTTATCTCCTAAATTCAAAATATACTCACTACCGATATTAGAAGTCATCACGATGATGGTATTGCGAAAATCAACTAATCTACCTTGACTGTCAGTAATTCTGCCATCGTCTAATACCTGCAAAAGAATATTAAAAACATCTCGGTGAGCTTTTTCCACCTCATCAAGTAACACCACAGAGTAAGGGCGACGGCGAATGGCCTCGGAAAGTTGTCCTCCTTCCTCATAACCCACATACCCCGGGGGGGCGCCTAACAAACGAGATACGGAATGTTTTTCCATATATTCCGACATATCAATTCTCACCATGGCATCTTCCGAATCAAAAAGAAAAGCTGCCAAAGCCCTTGCTAATTCAGTCTTACCCACCCCTGTGGGCCCCATAAAGAGGAATGAACCGATGGGACGGCTAGGATCTTTCATACCCGCCCTTGCCCTGCGGATGGCCGCAGAAACGATCGCCACGGCTTCCCCTTGCCCCACTACTCTTTCTTGGAGATGGGATTCTAGTTCGAGTAATTTTTGGCGCTCAGTTTCCAACAGACGACTCATGGGAATACCCGTCCAACCAGCCACAATTTCTGCGATGTCGGCATCGGTGACGTTTTCCCGTAACATGGCGTTTTCTTGGGACTGAATTTTCAGTAATTCTGCTTCCTTCGCCTCTATATCATGTTGGAGGGTTTCTAGTTTACCATACTTAATTTGAGCCGCCTTTTCATGATCATAAGCCCTTTCCGCCTTATCCAACTCTAGGCGCACTTGCTCTTCTTCGGTTTTGAGAGCCTTTATTTCATCTAATAATTCTTTTTCTTCTAACCATTGGGAAGATAACTCTTTTTGTTTCTCTTGTAATTCATTAATTTCGGCTTCGATGCGCTCGAGGTTTTCTTGGGCAGATTTATCGTCTTTGCCTTCCCCTTGAAGGGATAGTTGCTCCATTTGGAGTTGTAACAAACGACGATCTAAGGCTTCTAATTCTAAGGGTTTAGAGGTTATTTCCATTTTTAGCCTAGCCGCTGCCTCATCTACTAAATCGATGGCTTTATCGGGCAAGAAACGATCTGTAATATATCTGTGGGATAAAGTAGCCGCTGCAATGAGGGCAGAATCGGTAATTTTTACCCCGTGATGGACTTCGTAACGTTCTTTTAAACCCCTTAAAATGGAGATGGTATCTTCTACGGTGGGTTGTTTGATATATACTTGCTGAAAACGGCGCTCTAGGGCAGGATCTTTTTCGATATGCTTACGGTATTCATCAAGGGTGGTAGCCCCAATACAACGCAATTCTCCCCTAGCTAACATGGGTTTGAGGAGGTTTCCTGCATCCATGGCACCCCCTTCCCGTGAACCTGCCCCGACTACGGTATGGAGTTCATCAATAAAGAGAATTATTTGTCCATCGGATTCGATTACTTCTTTTAATACCGAGCGCAACCTTTCCTCAAATTGTCCTCTATATTTTGCCCCTGCAATGAGGCTTCCCATGTCGAGGGAGATTAATTGTCTATCTTTGAGGGACTCTGGCACATCTCCATTAACAATTCTTTGGGCTAAACCCTCGGCGATCGCAGTTTTGCCTACCCACGGCTCACCGATAAGCACAGGATTATTTTTGGTACGACGGGATAAAACTTGAATTACGCGCCTAATCTCATCATCTCTACCGATGACAGGGTCTAGTTTTCCAGCCTTTGCCTGTTCAGTCAAATCCCGACCATACTTTTCGAGGGGGGCGCTTTCTTTTTCTTCTTCTTCCTGATTTTCTGGGGTTTGGGTTGTGTCCTCTGCCTGCTCGATGCTAGTTTTAAAAGATTTGATTTGTAACTGAAAATCTTGAGCATCAAGGTTAAAGGTGCGTAGGGTACGTTTACCGATGCGCTCATCCTCTGAAAAAGCAGTCAAGATATGGGATACACCGATGATGTCATCCTGCCAACTTTCTTTACAAGCCTCTGCCCTATCTAAAAGTAAGTCTAAACCACGACCCAAATACAGTTGATTAACACTGAACATTTTTGGCTGACGAGTGGCATAGGTGCGTAATTGTTTTTCTAGGGTAGGTAAGTCTATCTTGGCTTGGGTGAATATTTGCCCTGCGATGGTGTTTTCTTCCAACAGTGCCAAAATTAGATGCTCTACTTCTAAATTTTGATTTTTGAAATTACGACATACTTCTTGCGATCGCACTATGGCATCCCAAGCACTCTCAGTAAATTTATTCGGATCAGTTGGCTGCATTATCTATCAGTTATGGGTGACTTGTATTAATTATTAACTTTTTTTAACCAATTGTCACCTGTTATCACACTTCCGAGGCTCGAATCTTTATCAATGGGTTTAATCCCTTGATATTACAAGGGTTTTGGTTTTCAGCGGTTGAATTTCTTTATTCTTCTAAGTTTAAGTTTTTCATGCTGGTTTTAAGCTCTTTCCATAAAACCCTAATTTGTTGATAGGCTTGATTGGAAGTTAATTTTCCGTTGGTTTCCAGATTACAAATATAGCCTACTTTTTGGGCAAACTCTTGTAAGTTGGCATTAAAGACTAAATTTTCTGGAGTAAAATCCCCACGATAAGCACTGCGGGGATAGAGCATATTCTCTTTTTCAGTTTTATTGTTATTTTCCACGACTTAAACTTTTTATTTTAATTAAGACTTATTGAAAGTTTAGCTCAAAAAAAATGTTGTTTATGAATCAAGGTTAACATTCTTTTTAGAAAATAGGTGGACTATGGTTGATTATTGATTACTTAAAACCCAAACTTGGCTATAATAATTTTTGATCAAATCAATTTTCTATGCCTCCTGTAAAAGGGATTCCATAGTCAAAAACATTGTCAGAAAAGCCAAATTCATTACTATAAAAACCTCTTTTTGGTGGTAAATCATACTCGAAAATATCTTTATAAATACCGTTTATGTCAGAACGTTCTCGAAATTCCCCATCAGCGGAATATCGAATCTGATTTCTAATTAGTTCCTGTTCACTTTGTGGTAATTCGGAGAAGTTAAGGGGAATATCATCTATTAAAATTCCACTCTCGGGGGGAGGAGTGTTAGTAAATTGTTGATCATCTTCTGTTTGGGCATTTTCAATTATTCGTAAAAAATCCACGGGAATCTCATCTCTTGATACTTTTTCGTCATTGTTGGTGCTGTTTTTCTGGAGAGATTGATTAAAGTTGCAACCAGTAATTGATATGGCAAATGTAATCAAGAAAACAGTAAACTTTATCATCATATTAAGAAGATTTCATCATTTAAATCTTAACAGCAAAAGTTGACAAGTTATGCTAAAAAATTAGACAATGTAATTAATATTTACCTATGCTCGTTTATGGTTGGTTCTTCCTCTGATTTTTTTCATGTTTCTGTTTTTGCTCAAGAATTAGTGGATGGTATTATACCTAAACCCCATGGACATTACCTTGACGCTACTTTGGGGGGCGGAGGGCATACGGAAATTTTGCTAGGTTATGATGATACTATTACTATGACGGTGATTGATCGAGATCAAAGTGCGATCGCCTCTGTTCGTGATAGACTACCTTCTTCTTATTTAGAAAGAATCACTTTTTTCCATGGCAATTTTGCCGATTTTCAAGGGAAGGAAAATCAATTTGATGGCATTATGGCTGATTTAGGGGTTAGTTCTCCTCAATTTGACCACGCCGAGCGGGGTTTTAGTTTCCGCCATGAAGGGGAGTTGGATATGCGGATGGATCAAAATCAATCCCTCACAGCCCAAAAAATTGTTAACCATTGGCAGGAAAAAGAAATTGCTGATTTGATTTATCAGTATGGAGAGGAAAGGTTATCCCGTCGCATTGCTCGAAAAATACTGGAAAAAAGACCTTTTAACACCACCACCGAGTTAGCCAGTGCGATCGCCCATTGTTACCCCCCCAAAGCCCGTCATGGTAGAATACACCCAGCCACAAGGACGTTTCAAGCCCTACGCATCGCCGTAAATAAAGAATTAGACTCCCTCACCACTTTTCTAACCAATGCTCCACAATGGCTCAAACCAGAGGGCAGAATCGCCATTATTAGTTTTCATAGCCTTGAAGATAGGATTGTAAAATATCAATTTCGAGATAATGATGCCCTCAAAATTATCACCAAAAAACCCCTTACTCCCACAGAAGAAGAGCAAAAGGTTAATGGGCGATCGCGCTCAGCTAAACTCAGAATTGCCGAGAAAAAAAATAAGGATTTGAGATAGCCTTTCCCACCTTAATTCACCAATAGCTGTTATTTATCTTTAGTTTGAATCAATTCCACCTTATAACCCGTAGGATCTTCCACAAAAGCAATAACCGTAGTACCATGTTTCATAGGGCCTGGCTCTCGAATAACCTTACCACCGAGAGATTTAATTTTGTCGCAGGTAGTATAAATATCATCCACCCCCAAGGCAATGTGTCCGTAACCATCTCCCATATCATAACTATCCTTACCCCAGTTGTAGGTTAACTCAATGACAGAATTATCCGACTCATCCCCATAACCCACAAAAGCAAGGGTAAATTCACCCCCTGGATAGTCTTTTTGTCTTAACAACTTCATACCTAAAACATCGCAATAAAATTTGATGGATTCTTCCAGATTGCCAACCCTAAGCATGGTGTGTAAAAGACGCATAAATATTACTCCTAATTAACTTACTAAAATTATTTTGCCACGAAATCTTGATTACTATCTTCTTCCCTTAACGATTGACAAGAAACGATCAAGGGTTAACAATAGATTGATGACTTTTATGATTTTACTGAAAAGCACAAGTGCCTTAATTACCCTTAACCTAATTCAAGCAATGATGAGCCAAGAAAATAAGCGATGTGGTTAAAAGGGTTTAAAATTCTGAGGAGGGGAGGGTTTTTTTGTGTGAATATTATTATGCACTTGGTTTGATTTTCGGTAACTTTATTTTTATTGCTAATTATTTATTTTAAATTCTCAACAAATTTCTATTAGAAATGACTAAATTTGTATTTGTCACGGGCGGGGTTGTATCTAGTATTGGTAAAGGGATTGTAGGGGCAAGTTTAGGGCGTTTGCTCAAGTCTCGTAACTATTCTGTGTCTATCCTTAAACTAGATCCATATATTAACGTAGATCCGGGTACCATGAGTCCTTATCAACATGGGGAGGTATTTGTTACCGATGATGGGGCGGAGACGGATTTGGATTTGGGGCATTATGAAAGGTTTACGGATACTTCTAGTTCGAGGTTAAATAGTGTTACTACGGGTTCTATTTATCAGTCGGTAATTAATAAGGAAAGAAGGGGAGATTATCAAGGGGCAACGGTGCAGGTAATTCCCCATATTACCAATGAGATTAAGGATAGAATCCACCGAGTGGCAAAAAATAATAGTCCTGATGTGGTAATCACGGAAATTGGTGGTACGGTAGGGGATATTGAGTCTTTACCTTTTCTTGAGGCGATTCGTCAATTTAGAAAAGATGTGGGGCGCGATAATGTTTTATATATGCACGTTACCCTCATTCCTTGGATTACCGCCGCAGGGGAGTTGAAAACGAAGCCGACACAACATTCTGTGAAGGAATTACGCTCTTTGGGGATTCAACCCGATGTATTAGTTTGTAGGTGCGATCGCACTATACCTAGTAATATTAAAGATAAAATAGCGGAATTTTGTGACGTTTATCCCGAAGCGGTAATCACCTCTAGTGATGCTAGTAGTATTTATGAAGTGCCTTTGATTCTTGAAAAAGAAGGATTAGCCGAGCAAGTATTACAAAGATTACGCCTAGAAAATCGTACCCCAGACTTAGAAAAATGGGAAAATTTGGTGCAAAAAATGCAGTCTCCCCATCATAAGTTAAAAATTGCGATCGTTGGTAAATATATTCAACTCGGTGACGCTTATTTATCCGTAGTAGAAGCGCTTATCCATGCAGGAATCCATGGGGAAAGTGAAATCGAACTATGTTGGGTAGATGCGGAGGATATAGAAACCAACGGTGCTGATAAATATCTTAACCATGTCCAAGGAATTTTAGTACCGGGAGGGTTTGGTAATCGGGGAGTAGATGGTAAAGTAAAGGCGATCGAATATGCTAGGGAAAATCATGTACCTTTCCTTGGGTTATGTTTAGGAATGCAGTGTAGCGTCATTGAATGGGGTAGAAATGTTGCCCACCTAGAAAATGCCAACAGTGTCGAGTTTGACGATAAAACCCCCAACCCTGTTATTAATCTTTTACCCGAGCAACAAGATGTAATTGATTTAGGGGGTACCATGCGATTAGGATTATATCCTTGCCGTCTTGCCCCCGACACCCTCGCCTACTCCTTATATAAAGAAGAGGTAATCTATGAGCGTCATCGTCACCGTTACGAATTTAATAATGGTTATCGCACCCAATTCCTCGAAACAGGTTACAAAGTTAGTGGCACATCCCCCGATGGGCGTTTAGTAGAAATTGTTGAATTACCAAATCATCCTTTCTTTATCGCCACCCAATTCCACCCCGAATTTAAATCTCGTCCTAATCAACCCCATCCTCTTTTTTCGGGATTTGTACAAGCCTGTATAAATAACATTTAAGGTGCGCTCTCTGGGGTAATGGTGCTAAATCCGATTTATTAGTTTCCAAATCTTATGGTACCTAAATCATAAATTCCTGTTTCCCCCGCAGGAATAGTAAACTCCGTACTTAAACGAGGATTGGTAAATAAATTGATGCGATAAGTGCCAGGAGTCAACCCCATGAGGGCAAAACGTCCTGCCTGATTAGTAAACAAAGTTAAAGGTTCAAAATCAGGATTAGAAAGGGAAACCACTTCCCCCGCTTGAAGGGAAATAGGATTTCCATCCCCATCTTGGAGAGTACCCCGAATAAATACCGTGGCATCCGTACCCACCACAATAAGAGTACCACTTCGGTAGGTAGGGTAAAGGGTAAAAGCCGATTCTCCTAAATCAAAGCCAAGGGGTAAATCGGGGGCATCAATACGAATATTACTAAGGGAATAGGAGCTTAAACTAGGTACTACCGCAGGACCAAAAATTCCAGCCTCCGCAATATGTCCCCTCGTGCTAGGATTAACTACCACAGATTGATCTGCAAAATTATCATTACGGGCAATAATTACAAAACTATCACTAACAGGACGAGTCCAACCAAAACGCCCCCCTGCAAATACAAAGGCTGTATCAAAGTTGACATTGCTTCTTTGTTGGGTTTGGTCATAGTTATGGGCAAAGTTGACACTACCAAAAAAGTTACGATAATCTAAGCCTAAACGAGAACTAAGATTACGAGGTTGAGGATTTTGGGTAAGGGTAAGATTACCATTAATACTATTAAAGGTATTGGGGTTACGGCGATTCCATCTAACTTCTGTGGAGCCTTGCCCTTCGGTGGTTAGGTTATTTCTAGCACTAATAGATTGATTTCTACCACTTTGTAAAAGGTTTACCCTTAGTTGGGTGTCATCCTCCCCCGACTGTTGACGACGATGGCTGAGGTTAACATTTAGTGAAATATTACTACTTAATCTGGTACTAAGCCCGATCGCCCCTCGATAGGCATCAGGATTATCTAAACTTCCCACTTGATAACCGACATTAAAATTCATGCCCAAATTAGGAGCTAATCTTTGTCCATAATTAAAACTAAAATTCCAAGCCACCGTATTAACAGATTCACTAAAAACATTATCAGGATTGCCAATACTCAAATTACCAAAACGCTGGAAAAAAGGCCCCTGATATTCCACATTAAAACCAAAATTTGGAGCCCTACGCCCCCCCGTGGTGAGGGGTAAATATTGATACCTGAGACGAAAACTATGGTCAATGCCCACCGGGTTATTACTCAAAGCCACATCCCAACCAAAATTACCTAAATTAGTTGCCAAAACCCCTTCCGAGCCGAATAGTTGTTGGACATTTGCCCCCTGAAAATAAGCCCCCAGGGTGAGGTTACGGGCAATGCCTTGACGATAAAAACCCGTGGCGATGGGGCGAGATGTATCATAATTTCTAGTGCCTTGCCGACTAAAAGAGGGTACACCCACTCCTACCCCAAATTGACTTAAACCCACTGCCAATAAGTCCGAGGCGAGGGGAGCAGAAAAGGAGAGGTTTCGCACTTGTCCTACATCATCGGTAATTTGCAGGGTAATATTATTCTGTCCTGTACTGAGGGCAAAATTACGAATATCCTGAGTTCCCGCAGGAAGTTGCAGGGTTTGACGTAGTAAGCCGTTGACGAATATTTCTACGGTGGAGGGGCGCTCGAGGAAGAATTCAAATTGTCCTGTGGGTACGGTGACGAGGTATGGTTGTAGGGAAAAGTTACGCACCATGGCAACCCCCCCCATGGGTACAAAACTTTGATAACCCCGTGAGAAACTGAATAAATCCCCCATCACATAGCGAATACCGTTATTAGGGTCATCTCTGACTAGGCGAATATCGGATCTGACAAAAGAAGGGGTAGCACCTTCGCTATAAGTGCCACTGCCTTCCAATACCCACCCTTGATAATTTATTGCTCCATCTATAATACCCAAGCCTAAGTTTTCCCGTCCTAGGTTGCTACTACCGCTACTGCTCCAAAGGAAAGATTGTCTCCCTCTTAGGTTAACAAAACCGCTCAGAGAAGCAGGTCTGATGGCGTTTTGCGCCCCAGGGGGCAAATTTTGGTTTCCTGAACCATAAACGATGGTTTTACGTAAATTGGGGGGGATTTGTAGTCTTAGTTGTAGCTGTTGTCCATCAAAAAATCCGTCAATGCCTGTGGATTGGATACCGTTGAGGGTAAAATTACCCCCATCCCCCACTAGATTTTCAAGGGCTTCTTGTACATCGGGGCGAACAAATTCTCCGATGCGATTTAGTAAAGTGGAGGCGACAATTTCCAGATTATCTTCATCTCCTAGGGCAACAAAAACAACGATTTCTCCTTGGGCTTGATCGTTAATGAATAGGGGTACGATAATCCGTTGTAGTCCTGTGGGGCGAGGTCTATTAAAGA
This sequence comes from Cyanobacterium sp., assembly GCF_054166785.1. Taxonomy (NCBI): domain Bacteria; kingdom Bacillati; phylum Cyanobacteriota; class Cyanophyceae; order Chroococcales; family Geminocystaceae; genus Cyanobacterium; species Cyanobacterium sp. The sequence goes on along the minus strand of NZ_JBSZCP010000001.1, from coordinate 7,141 downwards.
TTCTTTCAAATAGTTCGTCGGTGTTTTGGTTAATGTCGTTGGGGCGATCGCCATTAATTTGTGTTTCTTGAACTAGAAAAGTATTTACGGGAGTGGTGGCAATATTATAGGGTAGGTGATTCACAAACATCAATCTTCAAAGACTTGTTTTCGGGCTAGAATTGAGCTATTCCGTTGGTGATAGTTTGGTCATGAAATTACTGTTTAAGTATATTACTTTTTCCATTGGTTCTTTATCGGTTTCTTTGCTTATTCTACTAACTTCTATTAAGCCTTTAGGGGCGGAGCTTGAAATTCAGCCAGAGGTTTTATTTGAGCAGGGGGTAAATTTGGGGGAGTCGGGAAATTATCAGTCTGCCATTGATATTTTTACCCAAGTTATCATTCTTTCTCCTTTTGTGCCAGAGCCTTATTATAATCGTGGTCTATCTTTTGAGCGTCTTAATCAATTTCAAAGGGCGATCGCCGATTATAACCAAACTTTACAATTAGATCCCGAATATATCCCCGCCTACCTCAACCGAGGCAACCTTTACAGCCTCTTGGATGACCATCAACGGGCGATTAATGACTTTACCCGAGCCATTAACCTAGATCCTAATTATTATCGTGCTTATTATAATCGTGGCAATAGTTTCTTTTATATTGGTGAATATCAAAAGGCGATCGCCGACTATAACCAAACCCTCATCCTCAATCCCCATTACTACGATGCCATCTACAATCGAGGACTAACCCACTATCAAATGGGCAACCTAGACTCCGCCAGAAAAGACCTTTTCCACGCCGCCAGAGCATACCTCCACCGCAACGACAAAGACAGCTACCTAGAAGCCCTAGAAAGAATCGAAGAACTAGAACTATCCACCACCACCACAAGCTACATTCCCCCCTTATTAAGGGGGGCTAGGGGGGATCAAACCCTCCACACAATAAAATTCCTCCCCTATGAACCACAACTAGGAAGGATCAAACTCTCACAAACTATCAACAAATACCATATCATCATCATCAAAAAATAAATTCGAGAGAGGATCTAAAAATATCTCCATCTCCCGAAAAATTTCAAGGGGAGGCAAAATTATAATCATGGTATCGGTATTTACCTCTACCACGGGAGGTGTACGCATGGTTTGCGCATAACCTTCGGTGGCATTGGGTTTAAGCACTATGTTCCGTGGCACAGATGACACTGAACTTTCCCCAGCCATCACCCCAGCACAATTGAACACCGTAAACCCAAATATAAACACCCACTTGATTAATAAATTCATCTTTGCTCTCTCCCATTATTCCCTGAGCAATTCACCTTGCCTAATTAGCTTCCAACGTAGCTACCAAATCCCCCGTAGGGACACCATCAGGTAAAGGCAAAATAAACTGACGCTTACTACCAGCCAACACAAACGCACCCTTATCATCCCGAATATCACTGCCCGTAATAGTCACAGTATGATCAGGATTACTCATCGAAGCAACTCGGAGACTAACATCATTAAAAAACCCCCTTCTGTTGCCCTGATTTTCAAAAGTAACCGCCAACTGCTCTTTACCATCAGCACCTCTTTGACGGATAACGTTATCCACCACAATATTAGAAGAAGCACCATTAGGAGTGACATAAATCAAAGGAATGTAGGTGACAGTTACATTAAAATTAACCACAATTCCCGTAGGATTAGGATTTTCTACCTGCCGTAAATTGATAGGTAACTGCTCAAAAACCGCCTTATAAATCAACTCGTGGTCAGGTTCAGGATCCCCTAACCAAGTCACCCTGACTGCCTGCCGTTGTCCGGGGTTGATAATCATTTGAGGGGGATAAACCAAGAAATCTTCTTCTTCCTCCTCCTGAATCTCTGTGCCATCAAGGGCAACACCCCATTTCATCATCCTTACCTGTACCGCCACGGGTTCGGTACCAGTGCTGGTAACATAAAAATTGCTCATGATGCCCCTACCAGAAGGGCGTAGTTCCACTGAGTTGGGGGTAAGTTGAAAGTTTGACCCAGCCCAAGCACGGGGAATATTGACTAGGTTTGCACCCACCATACAGGCTAGTAATATAGCCCATTTATTTTTTATTTTTAGCATTTACTTGCCTCCCTGTATATCTTGTGAGGTAGAAAGCATTTTGTTGATTTATTTCTCTTTCTACCCGAAGACTTATGATTTTATTCAGCTACATCTGTTGTTAGGGTCAAAGTGATAGTATCTCGATAAATTTGATTTGGAACTTTTAGCCCTGATGCGATCTGAACTTGTAGATTTGCACTTGCATCGGTAATTCCCGTCTCACCGGTTGCGTCTGCTATTTCACCCGTTGCAATTTGTCTTGTTTCTGTTAGTGATTGCCATTGTGCGTTACCAGTTCCAGGATTCAAATTACTTCCCCCGTGGCTTGGTACAATTAACTTAACGTTGTAAGGTATTTCAACCCCCCCTGTTGATTTTAATTTTCCTGCATTAGTGCTACTCATGGTAATTTCCCATTTTCCAACAATGTTACGTTGATATGCTACATTTCCTACACTACTTTCTGTTGCTATTGTTCCATCTTTATTGTATAAAATGAGTGTATCGTTTTCTGCCGTGAATGTAAGATTACTAAAGTCATTTACCTTTACCTCAATAGGGTCCGCCAAAACCGCAAGGGGAGTCAGCGCACTTACACCAAGAACAATACCCGAAACCAATGCCCAACGACCTAAATTTTTAATAGTCATAATTCTACCTCCCTCCAATGACTTACTGTGTAGTGTTAGTGCATCGCTCGTCAGTCACTAGAGTTATTTACTTTTTGTTTATACTTCTATAGTACCTATTCCACTAATCAATAACATCCGTTTAAACACCCATTTTTCCTCAAAAATAAATAGGTTTTTCCCTATGTATTTTTTGAGTAGAGATCAGGGTTAATACTTACTCGCTTTTTTTATACATAAAAAACTAGGTAAATATATGGATTTTAATTAGTAACAATAGTTTACATTATTAAGTATTAACAGTTTGTTACATCAACATAGCCCTCTTTTGTCATTTTTTGAGTGTACGGCGAAGCAAATTCCTTTGAGATCCTAACACCACTAAGGGCGATCGGCCTTAAAACTTCAATCATACATTGCATAATAATATTTTTCATAATCTCCGCTGACAATATTTTCCACCCAGTCAAGATTATGTAAATACCAATTAATGGTTTCCTTAATGCCTCCTTCAAAAGTATAACTAGGCTTCCAACCTAACTGAGAGGTTATTTTACTATTATCAATGGCATAACGGCGATCATGCCCCGGTCTATCCTTAACAAATTCAATTAACTTTTCACTCTTATTTAAAACATTAATAATTAAACGAATAATCTCCAAATTTGCTTTCTCATTATTACCTCCAATATTATATATTTCCCCTACTTTACCCCTGTGTAAAACCGTGTTAATAGCAGAACAATGATCTTTTACATGAAGCCAATCTCGAACCTGCATTCCATCCCCATAAACAGGAATAAATTTATTATTTAAACAATTATTAATAGTTAACGGGATTAATTTTTCTGGAAATTGATAAGCACCATAATTGTTGCTACAGCGAGTAATATTAACTGGCAACCCAAAAGTTTCGTGGTAAGCCCTCACAACTAAATCAGCACTAGCCTTTGACGCAGAGTAAGGACTGTTGGGCAACAATGGCATAGTTTCCGTAAACATTCCCGTTTTACCTAATGCCCCATAAACTTCATCCGTTGACACTTGCAAAAATTTGACTCCTTCCCGATATTCCTGAGAGTATTTATCCTCGGGATTTACTTTCCAATGTTTTTTCGCCACATCCAACAAAACCTGGGTACCAATAATGTTAGTGGTTAAAAAAATATCTGGGTCAACAATACTTCTATCAACATGAGACTCGGCGGCAAAATTAATCACAGTATCAATGGAATAGGCTTTAAAAATTTCTTCGATGGTTTTCCTATCTCTAATATCACCTTTTATAAAAGTGTGATGATCATGATTGGTAATATCCTTTAGATTGCCTAAATTTCCTGCATAGGTTAATAAATCAAGGTTAATAATTTGATACTGGGGATAAATTTGGATCATTTCCCTAACAAAATTACTACCGATAAATCCTGCACCGCCCGTTACTAAGATTTTTTTCATCGCTTATTTTTCTTTTATTTCTGTTAAATATCTTTTTAAAGCATTTTTCCAATGGGGAAATTTTTGTAATCCAATATTTTCTATATTTGCTGTGCATAACCTAGAGTTCATTGGTCGTTGAGCTTTGGTTATATAGTCATGGGATGATATCGGTATTATTTCTATGTCTGTTGATAATTGAGTGAAAATTTCTAAGGCAAATTTATACCAACTACAATAACCTTCATTAACTCCATGGTGAGTACCATAATTGTCTGTTTTAATCAAATCACTGATAAATCTTGCTAAATCTTTAGTATATGTTGGAGCTCCAATTTGATCATCTACTACCTGTATTATGTTTTTTGACTTAGCCAAGCGAATCATGGTTTTAACAAAATTATTGCCATTAATTCCATATACCCAAGAAGTTCTGATAACGAAATGCTGTTTGATTAAGTTCCTAACAATTTCTTCTCCCTGAGCTTTTGTTTGACCATAATAATTGAGAGGATTAATTGAATCTGTAATGGAATGAGGGTTATTTCCTGAACCATCGAAAACATAGTCAGTGCTAATGTACACTAATTTAGCGTTTATTTCCTGTGCTACCTGAGTAATATTTTTTGTTCCTTGCACATTCACCGAATAACATGTATCTTTTTCGTCTTCGGCTTGATCAACGGCAGTATAGGCGGCACAATGAATAATAATATCCGGGTTTGTGTCTAAAATAAATTGTCTTGTTTGTGCTGAATTCGTGATGTCTAAATCCTCTTTTGTGGTAGCAATTATTTTTGCTCCTGTTTGGGATAATTCTTTGATCACATCGTACCCTAGTTGTCCATCTTTGCCTGTTATTAATATTGAGATTTGAAAGTTAACATCACTATGTTTTAGGGAAGGGGCGATTAAGTCTTTTTCTGATATTGTAGGCTTCTCTATTCCCCAATTAATGGCTAAATCTGGATCGTTAAATTTTAAAGTGCGATCGCACTTAGGATCATAATATTCATCAACCTTATACTGAACCTCCGTATCATCTGTTAAAGTAAGAAAACCGTGGGCAAAACCTTTAGGTATTAACAACTGCTTTTTATTTTCCGCTGATAACTCCACAGATACCCATTTTTTAAACGTAGGTGAACCCTTGCGTAAATCTACCGCCACATCAAGGATACTTCCCCTTGTGCATCGCACTAATTTCGTTTGTGCCTTCGGTTCAACTTGAAAATGCAAGCCTCTTAGGGTACCTTTTTGTAGAGATAGAGAATGATTATCCTGAACAAACCTGATGTTTAGACCTTCATCTCTTAACCTTTTATCCACATAGGTTTCCATAAACCATCCACGGTTGTCGGAAAATAATCTAGGTTCTAAAATTAAAACTCCATCAATGGCTGTTTTATTAATTTGCACTGAACTACTTACTCCTACTAAAAAATTATTTTACCCTCTGCTACCGTTTGTAAATGTTGACCATAAGGAGATTTACCATACTTCATTGCTGATTTTAACAGTGTATCTTGATCAATCCAATGGTAATAGTACGCAATTTCCTCGGGAGCAGATATTTTAATACTCTGTCTAGTTTCAATCATTTGTACAAAATTTGTAGCTTCCACCAAACTATTCATAGTACCCGTATCAAACCAAGCATAACCTCTTCCTAACAATTCTACGTTTAAACTTCGCTCAGCGAGATAAATATTATTGAGATCAGTAATTTCTAATTCTCCCCTTAGGGAAGGCTTTATTTCCTCAACAAAATTAACTACTCTGTTATCGTAAAAATACAATCCTGTGACGCAATAGTTGGACTTAGGATTTTTAGGTTTTTCCTCAATGGATATAACTTTTGAATTATGGTCAAATTCCACCACTCCAAAACGTTCTGGATCATTAACGTAGTAGCCAAAAATAGTTGCTTGGGCATTTTCTGCGTTTCTTTGGGCTTTTTTTAAAATTTTGGTTAACCCGTTACCATAGTAAATGTTATCCCCTAATATCATCGCAACACTATCTTGTTGAATAAATTTTTTAGCAATAATGAAAGCCTGTGCTAATCCGTCAGGAGAGGGTTGTTCAGCATAGGATAGATTTACGCCAAATTGACTACCATTCCCTAATAATTGTTGAAAATTAGGTAAATCCCTTGGTGTTGAAATGATGAGTATATCCCGAATACCCGCAAGCATTAATACAGATAGAGGATAGTAGATCATGGGTTTATCATATACTGGTAATAATTGCTTACTTGTCACCATGGTTAGGGGGTAAAGTCTTGTACCAGATCCACCAGCTAAAATGATTCCTTTCATGTTAAGGTGATAATAATTTTTAATAAAAAAATTGGGTCTTAAATTCCATGCTTCAGCATGGTTTCTGTTAGTTTTAGGTACTTTTTTTTTAGCTTCTTACCGCAAGCAAGAAGCATCATGGTATATCTTACTTTAAAAACATTCATAAAATCAGCGTGAGATGAATCGCCACAAAGATTTGTTACACAAACCAGAAAACTAAAAATAGCTGTAATCAATACTATGCTTCTATTTTGTATGAAGATGGCAAAGATAAACCCCCATTGTCAGCGGATAGTAAAGCTATAGGGATTGATCTAGGTTTAACTCATTTTGCTATTATCTCCGATGGGAGTAAGTTTAGCTCATCAACGAGAAGCCCCACACTTTGTTTTCGAGAAAAGGATAGTGAAACAAGTGTGGGATGAATCGTTGCCAAGGTATGTTGCACAAACCAAGGAGGTTATGCTACTATAATTCTAGGTAAAATAACTTGTTAGCCTAGTCACAGTGATAAACTTAAATTTCGAGTATCGCATATATCCAGAGCCACTACAGGAACAAACGCTTCTGGAGTGGCTTTTTATATGCAAAAAAGTTTACAATTATTGCTTGGCGGAAAGAAAAGACTGGATGAAATCTAGGAAGTCTTGGGTAGATAGATGTTCACTTGATAGGGAGTATATTATCCCTGCGGACGCT